>JBBQHD010000061.1:0-16396 GCA_038323665.1 Bdellovibrionales bacterium | reverse complement strand
GTCTGCATTTAATAAAATTAAGTTTTAAAAAATAAAATTAGAATCTGTTCTGTTGCGCAGCACCTCAACGAAGCGGGACGCGTCCGCCCTACTGGGCGGTCGTTGGAGGGCAGGAGCCCGCGTCTGTGCAACAGAACAGATTCTAATTTTATTTTTTAAAACTTAATTTTATTAAATGCAGACCAAACTTATTTACGGCCCTTTTGCTTGCGAAGCTGCCATTGTTCCAGGGCGTATTTTCTCATGTCTTCGACGCTATCAAACTCGTCGACGATTTCTACGCCGAGCAATGTTTCAACTGCGTCTTCTAAGGTTACGAGGCCAGTAATAACGCCGTAATCGTCGGTTACAATCGCCAGATGTTCTTTACTGCGAATGAAAAAATCCAGAGCTTGCGAAACAGTTAGTCTCTCGGAAACAGTTGAAATTGGCAAAGTTAACTCACGCACAGTTTTATTGTGCTGATCTTTCGACAGTGCTTCCAAAATTTGAGAGCGATTGGTCATTCCGATTAAATGATCCATCGATGAGTTGTAAACCGGCACGCGTGAAAACCTAAGTGGAGTGTGCTTTTGCATGACTTCGTCCACGGTGTCTGATGCATCCAAAGCAAAAATCACCGATCTTGGCGTCATAATGTCGGCGACAAAAATTTTATCCAGCATCAGTAAATTTTTAATGATCATGGATTCTTTGCTTTTAATGGTGCCTTCTTCAGCGCCAATTTCTGCGGTCATAATAAATTCTTCGCGGGTGACGTCGGGTTCGGCGAATTCTTTTTTAAAAAAAGCGCCGATTTCTTCCGATAAAATTACAAATGGGTAAGCAACTAGAATCATGACTTGCGCCGTATAAGCCGTCAGCGGGGCTAGACTTTTCCATCGGGCAGCGCCCAAGGATTTCGGCAAAATTTCGCTGAAAATTAAAATCAATAAAGTTAAAATTACCGAAGTCACTGTTACCAAGGCATCGCCGTATAAATGTTGAACCCGATAAGCAATCGCAGCAGATCCCAAAGTGTGGGACAAAGTATTGACAGTTAAAATCGCAGAAAGTGGCCGGTGAATTTGATCGATCAAGTGTTGCAACAGAACACCGCTGCGCTGTTTGCGTTCGATGGATACAGCGACGAAAGCTGGGGTTACGGAAAGAATCACGGCCTCAAGCAACGAACATGTGAATGAGACCGTTAGAATTGAAATAAAAAGCGCAACTATTGATAACATTAATAAAAGTTCAGAAGGGTTTTATTTCTTCTGTTCGTCAGCTCGTTTCTGTTGATATTTTTTAACCAAATCTTCTTGAATATTTCTTGGCGCCTGATTGTATTTCAAAAACTCCATCGAAAATTCGCCTTTGCCCTTAGTGGCAGAACGCAAATCCGTCGAATAACCAAACATTTCAGTCAGCGGAACTTCGGCTTCGATCACAACACTGCCTTCGAAGGAAGTTGTGCCGACGATCACGCCTCGGCGTTGGTTGATCTGTCCAGTTGCAGGTCCTTGATATTCTTCCGGCACGGTTGTTTCCAATTTCATAATTGGTTCCAACACAGCTGGCTTGGCTTTCATATAAACTTCGCGCATGGCGGCCATGGCACAAATTTTAAAGGCCATATAACTGGAATCCACATCATGGTAAGATCCGTCCATCAAAATAACTTCGGTATTTACAATGGGGAATCCTATCAATGGACCCTTAGCGCACTGTTCTTGAAAGCCTTCTTCGACAGCAGGAATGTATTCCCTAGGAATTCGGCCGCCCACAACATCGTTTTCAAATTTGAAGGTCGAACCATCTTCTTGCGGACCAAGTTGTCGGATTTTTCCAACCACTTTTGCAAACTGACCAGCACCACCGGTTTGTTTTTTGTGAGTATAATCAAAGTCTGCATCTTGAGTGATGGTTTCACGGTAAGCCACTTGAGGCGCGCCCACAGTTACTTCGCAATTGAATTCGCGTTTCATACGTTCGACGTAAATTTCTAAATGCAATTCGCCCATTCCAGAAATAATGGTTTCCGCAGATTCTTCGTCCCGATGAACTCGGAAGGTAGGATCTTCTTTGCGGAATTTTTGCAATGCTTTGGTGAAATTATTCGCACCATCTTTGTGTTTCGGTGCGACCGCCAATGAAATTACCGCTTCGGGCACGTGCATGGATTGCATGGCATAGGGTTGGCTTTCACCGCAGAAAGTGTCACCAGAAGCGCAATCAATTCCGAATAGGGCCACGATGTCGCCAGATCCGGATTCATCGATTTCTTCCATTTTTTCTGAATTCATTCGCACTAGACGTGGAATTTTCACCGATTTTTTATTGGTGGAATTGATAATGAAATCGCCTTTTTTCAGTTTGCCCTGATAAACGCGCATATAGGTTAACTGACCAAATTGAGTTTCTTGCAGTTTAAACGCCAACGCACACAAGGGTTTGCTGTCGTCTGGAAATAATTCAACTTTGGTTTCCACTTTTTCGTTTAAATCAAAAGCAGTTTCTTTTTTCTCGGCCGGGGTTGGCAAATAATATCCAACAGCGTCCAATAAAACTTGCACACCTTTGTTCTTAAAAGCGGAACCGCAGAACACAGGAACTAATTTTAAATCCAAAACGCCTTTGCGCATGGCTTTGCGCATTTCATCGACCGTGGGCATTTCTTCCATCAGGAATTTTTCACCAACGGTGTCGTCCACATCGGCTAATTTACCAATCAAAATTTGTTGGTATTCTTTGGCCTGGGCCAGAAGTTCTGGTGGGCAATCGGTTTCGCGCACGATTTCTCCGGCAGAACCGTCGAAATAATAAGCTTTTAAAGTTAAAAGATCGACAACACCTTCGTGTTTGTCTTCAAGTCCAATTGGAATTTGCGCCATCACTGCGTTCAAACGAAGTTTGTCGACCAGTGCATCTTTTACTCGGAAAGGGTTTGCGCCTTGGCGATCCAATTTATTGACGAAGGCCAATCGGGGGACTCCGTAACGTTTCATCTGACGATCCACTGTGATGGATTGCGATTGCACGCCGGAAACTCCGCACAGAACTAAAATCGCACCATCTAAAACGCGCAAAGATCTTTCCACTTCGATGGTGAAATCCACGTGTCCCGGTGTATCGATTAAGTTGATAATTTTATCCTGCCACTGAACTTGCGTTGCCGCAGATTGAATGGTGATACCTTTTTCGCGTTCTAGATCCATGGAATCCATGGTGGCACCGACGCCGTCTTTGCCTTTGACTTCGTGAATGGCGTGAATTTTTCCGCCATAAAACAAAATACGCTCTGACAAAGTGGTTTTACCCGAGTCAATGTGCGCCGAAATTCCGATGTTACGAACTATGTTAATATCCCACTTTGTTGTTCCCATTGCTTACCTCATGCAAAAATTCTAATTTCTCGTTCGAGATTGATCTTTTGTGGTAACAGATTACAGACTTCATTGCAATAAGCAGCAGAAAAATCAAAGATATGAAAATGGCAGCGACGGCCGACGATATTTTAAAAAAACTGACTGGATTCGAGCAATGGCGCGACGGCCAAGAACCAGCTTTTTCTGCAATTTTAGCAGGGCAATCAGGTCTGTGCATTTTTCCGACGGGATCGGGGAAAAGTTTGCTGTATCAGTTGCGCGCACTGCAGCTGCAGCAGGAAAAATTGGGCGAACTGGTGGTGGTGATTTCCCCCTTAATCGCGCTGATCCAAGATCAAAAGAAGAAAGCACAAGAAATGGGCATAGACGCCCTCGAATTTCACTCGGCTTTGCCCAGCGAAGATAAGCAAAAAAGGTTGCGGGATTTATCAGCCGGCAAGGGGTCGCTTTGCTTTGCCACGCCCGAAAGATTTTTGAAACCCGAGTTTCGTGAAGCCATTGGCAGTCGCACAGTGCGAAACTTTTTTGTCGATGAGGCGCATTGCGTTTCCCAGTGGGGCCATGATTTTCGCCCCGAATATTTAAAAGTCGGCGAAATCCGCCAATTTTTGGGAAATCCCCCCGCCGTAGCGCTGACGGCAACGGCAACTTTAGAAGCGCGCGCCGACATTCAAAAAGTTTTAAATCTGGGCGAACAAGATTTTCTGATCAATACCGGAATCGAACGGCCGAATTTAAGTTTGTCGGTCCTAGATGTTTACGGATTTGATACAAAAATAACCGAGCTAAAAAAAATCATCGCAAGTCCTGTAGACTCGCCCCTGATTATTTATTTTACTTTGATCGATACCTTGAAAAAAGTTTTCGAATCGCTGCCTCCGAATGAAAATTTTTTGGTTTATCATGGGTTATTGCCGGGCCATCAAAAGCAAAAAGTTTTCAAACAGTTTTTGCGTTTGGAAAAACCCGTTGTCTTTGCCACGCCGGCTTTCGGTTTGGGGGTCGACCGCGCCGATATTCGCAAAGTGGTGCACTTTGAAATGCCCGGCAGTGTCGAGGCCTATTTCCAAGAAGTCGGCCGTGCGGGACGTGACGGGCAGGCGGCTGCGGCCACTTTGTTTTTTGACGAAGAAGATGTGTTGATCCAAAAAGATTTTATCGACTGGAGCTTTCCTGAATTTTCTTTTGTGCAAAATGTTTTCACAGAAATCGAACGAAATCCAGCGGCAGTTTTAAGCCAGGGCATTGGTTATTTGCAGGAAAAATTAGTGGGCAGGTCGCGCAATACAGCCAAAGTAGAATCTGCAGTTCGATTGCTGAAGGCCTGGGGATGTTATACGGAAACCGATGCCATTGAAATTGTGCGCAAACCGGAATTGTCAGACGAAAAATCAGAAAAAAGTGCCGAACGAAGAAAAAACATGCAGATCAAACTGCTGACTTTTCTGCAATTCCTAAAACACAACAAAACCTGTCGATTCCAATTTATCAGAAATTATTTTTCCGAAGATCAAGGAGAACCCTGTGGACGATGCGACAATTGTCTATCACAGCACAGTTGATTTTCTAGATTCCAAAGATGCGATCGAGGGAATCGTAGCGGTCGGTGGTGTGCCTGATGTTGGGACATTGTATACGGCCTATGCAAAGGGAATTTTTCCTTGGCCGGTTTCGCAGACCGAGGAACTGCTGTGGTTTTCCCCAGAAGAGCGCGGAGTTTTAAATTTCAAACACATTAAGCTTTCCAAAAGTTTATTGAAGGACATCAAAAAATTAAATCATTGTAAGTTTACGGTGAATCAAGCTTTTGAAAAAGTGATTCTGAATTGTCAAATGCAATTGCGGCCTGGACAACTAGGAACTTGGATTACCGATGAATTATTGGAAGCCTATATCCAATTTCACCAAGCGGGGTTTGCCATCAGCGGAGAAGTTTGGCAAGGCGAAGAATTGATCGGCGGAATTTACGGAGTGTTGGTGCAAGGGGCATTCAGCGGGGAAAGTATGTTCTTTGTGAAACCGAATGCCTCGAAAAAAGCTTTGTATGAAATGACTCAGTATTTACAATCAAAAGATGTTCATTGGATGGACACGCAAATGGTAACGGGGATTACGGAAAGTTTTGGCGCGCAGCTGATTGCGCGCAAAGAGTATCTGCAATTACTGAAAGATACTCAGAAAAAATGGCGTTCACAGCGCAAGTAGTTATAAATTCTTATTTTTTGAAAACAAAGCTGGCCAATCGCTTTTGTCATCAAGGAGACTGTCTTCCATAGGGGGAATTCAATGATGTTCAAACTAGCGATTCTGTGTTTTTCAGTGGCCGTTCATGCGGCGGATAATAATAAGGTCAGTATTATGACTTACAATGTGGAAAATCTTTTCGACTTGCAACATGATGTGGACAAAAATGGTGTCGATAAATTAGACGCAGAATTTCTTCCCAAAGCCTTGCGCGAATCGAATCCAAAATTGAGTGCTTTGTGCAATAAAAGCCGTTCAGCCAAAGATTGTCACAATTCAGACTGGAATGCAGAAGTCTTGGATGTCAAACTGCGTAATACCGCAACCGTGATTCAGCAAGTGGCTTCCGGAAAAGGTCCCGATATTTTAGTTTTAGCCGAAGTTGAAAATTTAAATGTTTTGCAAATGCTTAACCAAAAACTGGGCAGCGCAAGTTACCCAACGGTCGAATTAATGGAAGGCCCAGATGTTCGTGGAATCGACAATGCAGTGCTGTCGCGTTTTCCATTGGCGCGTCCTTCGAAATTACACATAGTTCAGCTCAGTGGAACACGGCCAACTCGTGGTATTTTGGATGTTGCGCTAAAAATCAACAATCAGGTGGTGCGGATATTGGCGGTGCATTTGCCTTCCCAAGGTAATCCTATTCAGGATCGGCAAATTGTTTTGAATACACTTCAGCAATTGGCGGCAGATACTAGTGAAACAGCTTATGTTATTCTTGCGGGCGATTTTAATATTACCAGCAAAGAAAATGCACAGACCAATCTTTTAAGCAATTTGTCATCGGATTGGTTGATTTCGATGGATTTTTTAAAACAGAAAAACTTTCCAGGCACTTCTTTTTTTCCGCCGGAAACGCCACAGTATGAATGGTCTTTTTTAGACAATATTTTATTCGCGAAATCTTTTATCAGTGAAAGGGCTACTTTACGATTAGACGTCAATGCCTTTGATATTAAAAACAATACTGACGTTCAAAGAAATCAACAGAATCGTCCGCTGCGTTTTAATGCCAGTAGGAAAACTGGCAGTTCAGATCACTGGCCTGTTTACACAGAATTTTCTTATTAAATTAAGACTTAATCTTTTTTACCTTTGAGTCTTTGCATAAATGGGTCAAACCCGCGAGGCGGTTTGGGTTTGACTAAGTTCCACCAGGGTGAACCCGGTGTCGCTACTTGTTTTGCTCTTTCTATTGATGCGGGTCTGTTTTGTAAAGTTAAGCTTTGCAAATCTAGAAGTTGCTGTAAATAAGGAGTCAGAGATGTTCCGGATGCGCAAACAGCTATCTAAAATGCTGCCTAAGTTAATCCCAGAAGCCAATAAATTACGAGATCCAGAAGCAATTTGAATGGAGCACCGATCGTTGCACATAGGAGATTTTAAAATCAAAAAAACTCGTCAAATTTATTTACTTCCTGTCACATCGTGACCCGCATTTGGAACCTTGCACCTTTTTATTCTTTTGATTTTGAACAGAAAAAACCAAGCTTGTCTTTTCCAGAAAAATTTATATTTGGATCAGGTATAGGACGCGTAATAATATTGATACTATCCATTGTTTTTTCATTTGCACTTACAACCAATAGCTCTACGTTACCTTGAAATACACTGATGACTCTATCAAACATAGTACTTCCACGAGCAGCATGTTTTTGATTTACAATCACAATTGCAAAATCAGGGTAGAACGCTCTTGGGGAACCATTTGTTTTGTCTACTATGATAGCCATAGATTTAGGGACTGGACCTGGTAATATTTGTACATGAGAAACTTCTGTTTGTACGATTTTTTCAACATTCTCATTTTGTAATAAATAGACATCGCCGTATGTAATAAAACAACCTGTTGCGAAGCTTTGAAAACCGACAAACAAAATGCCTAATCCAAATAAAAATTTTGAGAACTTCATAAATCTCCAATCTTTCTGAGTGAATATACTCTTAAGAATGCCATGCCATTTTCGTGCCTGATCCTAATCAACTTAAAGCTGATTTGATCCATAAAAAGGTGTCAATTAGATTAACACTCCAGAAAAATTTTCATTACGCAATCATTCGATATTTTGTGGAACTTAGGGACATCGGCGGGTGTTTTTGCAAATTTTGGGCGAGCGTAGAGCGAAAAATAATTCCTGCGTCGGTAACACTCTGCTTTTATTCGATTTGAATTCAGTGTTAGAAGTCAGTCGTCAATTAGCCAGAAATTGATCGATTGTTCTGTTGGCTTGAAATCAATTGATTGCAATGTTGATTCGTGGGTTGATCGGTTGTTCTGAAGTGATTCTCTAATTGCTCAATTACAAGAAACGTTTTTCATTTACTGAAAATAAATTACATAGAATTTGTTTAATTTCAGTCAGACAGCGTCAGGAAAATTTTTATTTGACTGTATTTTGTTATTCTTAAACGCGTCGAGTTTGTTTTATTTTTTCCAGGAGTTCGTTTTTGTGGAATTTAATTCGATCCGTGCTGTATCGGTCAGTTTGTGCGTTTAAATGTGAATTTATCCCCCGTGTTTTGATTTCAGAAAAACCTTGAAATTGCATTTTAAAAACCGATGTTAAGTTTTTTCTACTTCGCTTTTAGAAGTAGAAAAGAGGATCTTGTGTTGGATTTAAAAAGCAATTTTAGCTGTGATGAGAAATTCGATTTTAACAATGAAGTTCAATTGGAATTCTGGCCCGAAGTTGGTCCTGCTCGTAAGTCTGGCCCATCTGGCGAATCGGATCTATATGAATCAGCGAATACGAATAAATCAGAAGAAACGAATTCATTCAAAGAACCCATTAAACTTCCTGAATCCTTAAAATCTTTGGATTGCCAGGCGCTTCTTAAGCAAATCAGACTTGCTGCCAAAACCGAGCAAAGTCTGACTTTGCAAGTGATCGAACTGATTGCGGAAATTGACCGCCGGAAATTATATCTTGATCTTGGTTTTGGATCGATCTTCGAATTTGTCACCAAAGATTTGGGCTATGAGCCCACTTCCGCCATGCGCAGGATCCAAGCAGCCCGGGCAATTTCTGAAATGCCAGAATTAAAAGCAAAGATTGCGGATCGTAGTTTAAGTTTATCTGTCGTATCCCAGGCACAAAGTTTTCTGCGCAAGAAAGCCAACGATCAAGGGAAGAAGATCTCCACAGAAGAAAAAACTGAGCTTTACAAAATATTAGAGAATAAATCAGCGCGGGAAGCAGAAAAGGAATTATTTAAAATAGCTCCAGAGCTTTGTCTTAAATCCAAAGAGCAAGAAAAAATCTTATCGGAAAATCTGACTGAACTTCGCTTTGTCATTGATGCAGAAACAAAGGCCAAAACCGATGAACTGAGGCTTTGGTTGTCGCACCAAAATCCCGATATGGCTCAGGCGCAGTTTTATAAAATTATGGTGGAAAAACTGCATCGACAGTTGGATCCGAATAAACCGGCAAAACCTCAGTTCGATTTTAGCCCGAGCATTACCGACGCGGAAACTGATGCTGCGAAAAAGCGCTCGCGCCATATTCCGACGGCCATAAAAAATCTAGTTTGGCGCCGCGATCTTGGCTGCTGTCGGTTTGTCGATGCAAAATCAAAGAAAAAGTGCGAATCCAAATACCAAGTTCAACTAGATCACATTCATCCGTTTCGACATATGGGCGAACACAGGGCGGAAAATTTGCGGCTCTATTGTGGTAAACACAATCGTGCGCGGGATTAGTATGGGAATTGGATCATTCCTACTGGGAATTTTTCAATCCGAATTTGAAACTTGTTACCAATGACTTTCGCCTTGTCGCAGATCGGATTGTTTTGCCCACCTGGTAAAGATATTAATGCTGAACAGCTTAACTGGAGACAAAGACTATGACCAAACTTAGCGCCTATATTTTAACCCACAACAGCGAGCGCTATTTGCGGGATGTGATTGCTCCTTTGCAAAAGATTGCGGATGAGATTTTAATTCTGGATTCCGGAAGCAAGGATCAAACAAAAAAAATTGCAGAGGAATTGGGTTGTCGGTTTATCGTGCATCCAATGACAGATTTTCGAGAACAAAGAAATTTTGCCCAGGATCATCTTAACAATGATTGGATTTTGTTTTTAGATTCCGATGAAGTGATGAATGCAGAAATGGCTGATTATCTTTTGCAGCTGAAGAAAAATGATTTTTCTGTGGATGGCAAACCCTATGAAGCTTTTCAATTAAACCGACGTTGGTTTTTATTTGGTAAGGAAGTTCATGCTTTTTATCCGATTTCCAATCCCGATGCGCCGGTGCGAATGTATAAACGATCACAAACAAGATTTAGTTTAGAAAGCAATCGTGTGCACGAATCGCCCCATGGGTTTACAACTTTATTCCGGATCGAAGTCGGCGCCATTTATCACTACAGCTGTGATTCCGTAGAGTATCTGTTTCATAAACTGAACCAATACACTTCAATTGCTGCGGTTGACGCTTTGGAAAAGGGCAAAACATCATCTTGGTGGGATGCCTGGGTGCATGGATTCGGAGCATGGATTAAATGGTATTGGAAAAAAGGCGCTTACAAAGATGGGGCTGTTGGCATTCTGATGGGCGTATATGCTTTTTGGTATACCTATATGAAATACGTTAAACTGCTATTTCTGCAGAAAAAATTGGAAAATGGAAATGGATCCCCAGACCAGGTAAATGAATAAACTTTGTTTACAAACTTTCGCTGGCCAGAATGCAATCAATCGGCCGGGCAGAGGAATCTTTCGTTTGTAAAAAACTTTCGCGATAACTTTTTCTTTTTTGTGAAATCAGAATTAGAAAGTTATTGTTTGTATCTGTTTCGGCAAAGATAAAAAATGGATCTTTCGGGTCGCCATTTGTATTTTCATTTTGGAAATTAGCTTTAAATGTTTTTTTTGCCATGCGCGTGTTTATATCACTGACCTGCACGACATAGTCCCCAGTCTTAAGCTCATCGTGGTCTCGGGTCAGTTCATCGATCATCAGTAAGTAACTTTCATCAATTAAACAGGAAGCGAAATTTTTTCTGCCGTTGTCGGTGCCGAAAACTCCGGCTTCCGGATTGGTGTTTTCACTGCAAAGCAAATCATCCAACTGGTCATTTTCTGTAGTTGTTAGGCAAGAAATAAGCCCTGTCGACGAGGCACTGCTGTAAATAAAGAATTTCTTTTTGCTTGCGCCGATATAGCCTGCCGTCGAAATGCAGATATCGGTATTTCCATCTTTTTGAATTAAGCATTTGTATCGACTATTCAAGTCTGAATGGCCAATCGCAGTAAAGAATGTATAGCCAGGCTGGAATCGACAGGAAAATTTTCTTGCAGTTAAATTTGTCGCATCATCAGGTTTTAAAAAACATTTAATTTTCGCTTTGCTATCCACAGTTCCTGTAAAATTTTGGACCAGCGATGTATCCGCGTGAACGCTTCCCCAGCAACAGAAAATAAAACAGAATAATTTTTGCATGGATTTTTTTAGCCAGGATTCACTCAGACTTCAATAAACAAAATACTATAGTTACTATAAAAATTAAATATTGCTATTCGATTGCACTATCCTACTGCGCTATCGTCGAAGGTCTTACCACCAGAGCAAGTGTTTGCCCATTGGCGTTGTCCTGAGAAATTTCAGCTGTTTGATTATTTCCGGTGATCAATCGAGGTGTTGCTAAAATCTTGCGAACACCCTTTGCGCTAATGGTTCCTACAGTAAAATTCATTTGTATGGATTCTTTGCCGTTCAAAACGACAGGCATTGCAACGACTTCAACGAAATTTCCACCATTTTTTCCCGATTGAGTCAGCATAGCCTTTTCACCTTCGCGTGAAACAATGTGCGGAGATGAAACTTGGCGGCCGTCGATAAACAAATTCATTTTTAAATCGTAAACTTTTTTTCCGGCAAAGGCTGTGGACGCGAATAAAACGCTTAAGATGACAAAAACCTTCATGGTTTTCCCCTTTTGATTACTTTTTCGCGGTGAAATTAGCGGTATCTCCGCCTTGATAACTGATCACTCCACTTAAAGTTGATTTATTTAATACTGCAGTGATTTTAAATCCTTTTCCAGCACTTTCCGGCAGGGCCAGCATTTCAATTTTTGCGGAATCCTGCAGGGGTAAATATTTTACTTCGAGTTCCCGTTGCTGACGTTGGCTAAGGTCGCCGTCATTGGGTGTAATTGAAGTTGCTCGCAAGACTGAATAAACAGAGCCATCAGAATTTTTCAACTCATCAGTCGTTAAGGTGAAAATAATTTTAGTGGCATTGGCTTCACCATTTTTTTTGTAAGTTCCCACATATCGTCCCGATATCAAACGGAAACGGCTGGCTTCGGCAGGATTTGGGTTGTGATAACTTTCGTCTTTTTTAGATAATTTAAAATCAGCAATATAACCCTGTTGATTGGACAAAGTTCCAATCAGGAGATTCTCTTTTATAACTGCTGAAATACTGATTTGATAGGACATTGGGCCACTTGGATCCGAAGCCATGGAAACTTCTTCAGGAGTTTTTTCTGTCCTATATTGCACGACCATGGTCCTGCCGATATCGATGGGTTCGCCCACGATTTCGTAATAGGCAATAAGAAAAGGTCGAACGCTGCCATCGGTTGTTTTTAAATCGCGAATGTAAAATTTCAAGAGGATTTCCTTGAAAGCCTCTTGCGGTTTGGTCGGATTTCTTGCGAACATTTTACCGCGGTATTCGCCGATCGCCTTAGTATATATTTTTCGCAACCTTTCGTTGCGATCATACAAATCACCTTGGGTCGGTGCCTGATAAGCTGCATTGGTTTTAACTAGGTTTAATTTTCCAATACTGCCGCCGACAGATTGCAGATCCCCCGCGCCTTGCGTGGCAGACAAAACAAGGCGAATGCTTTGAATGCCGACAGAATCTTTGCCTTTGATATTGGTTAAAGTTAACTCGCCGGTTTCCGGGAAGTATTTGCCACGCAAAAAAGTATCATAATCTGGGATCAAATCTATTTCTAATTTGGCAAACAAAACCGGTCGAACAATGTCCTCGCCATTGGGATCGGTGCCAACTTTTTCTTCCTGAGTATAAAGACCAATTTTAGCATTCAATACTTTTTGCGAAGGATCGTTGCCAGTAAATTGGCCTTCGTAAGTTCCCAAGACCGGCGCGAAGATTTTATTTAAATTATCACGGTCGCGTTGTTCGCGTGCATTGTTCGAAGCACTGCCATCGTCTTTAAAAGCGCATCCGGAAAAAATAAGACTGCAGAGTAAAAAAAATTTCATGGTAAAGTCCCCTCATTATCTGGAATCAATTTATCCCGCGCTGCCGCCCATTCATTCAGGGCAATCGAATAATCTCCGAACGATCGGACCAGCTGAACTTCAGAATTCAGCAGTTTATTGATGTTATCAATCAGAATTGAAATATCGGTACGACCCTGGCCATATGATTTGGTCAATTCGCGTGTGGCCTTTTCGCGAAATTCAAATTGGCGTTGGTAACTTTCTGCGATTTGCCGGGTTGCTTGGGTTTTTTGTTCGCTTAAACGCAGCTCGTCGGCTTTTTCTTGTCGCATGCGATTCAATTTAGTTTGTTCAAGACTTAGTTCGGCTTGTTTTTGTTTAATCTGTTCAGACTGATAACTTTCCCCGAACTGATAATAAAATTTAACCCCGCCATAATATTTAGAATGATTTCCCGAAGACAAATCATTGTAAGAACCTTCGCCGGTGGTGTCTAAGCCCGACGAGGCCATAGTTCCTACTAAGCTAAAAGTGGGTGAAGACTTCGATTTCAAACCGCGCACTTCTTGTTCAAGTGCATCGACTTTAAATTTTTGTGACCTAATGATGCGCGTTGATTCTGCATCGGCCGCAAGTGTCGCCGGAAGTGGGGGCAATTCCTTGGGATTAGTAAATTCAATTTCTTTGACGTCTTTGATTTGCAAAAAAGTCAGCAGTTGATCCATGGTGCTGACATAATCAACCGAAGCTTGTTTAACTGCCTGCACTCGGGATTCATATTCTGCTTGAATTTGCGAATACTCGCCGGGCGCAGCGTAACTGTTGCCTGCTTTTTTGCGCACTGTTGCCACTAATTTTTCATAGCGATCGCGGGCAGCCAAAGATTCTTTTAGATTTTCCTGTGCAACATAAGTGTTCCAGTAAAGTCTAAGTGCACTTAGAACAAGATTTTGCAATTCATCTGCACGCAGCAACAAATCTGCTTTTTGATTTAAGTCAGCCTTTGCTAATAGGGCGCGATCGCCGCGACCAAAAGCATTGCCCCAAATATTTTGTTCGATGCTAAGACTTGCGGAATCATTGGTTAACTGATTGGGCGTCGTGCTAGTGCTATTGACGGAACTGATATCTGCTTTTTGCGAAGTGCGGGCCAAATCCAAAGTTAAAGTAGTTCCTGAAGTCAGCTGTTTGACCACATCAACAGTCGTTAAATATTTGCGGTAAGTGTATTCACCACTTTGAGTCAAAGTCTGCGTGCGATCGGTCTGATATCCGGATTGCAAAGTCAGTTTCCACTCAAAATTTTGTCTTGCCAGCACCGCATCAGAAAGTTTTTGTGAATACTTTTCCGTTACTTCCTGTGCTTTTAGACTATTTTGCAATGCCATAACGGCAGCATCTTTCTGCGAAAGTTTCAGTGGAGGATTCCCCGGTGCAGCCATTGCAAAAGAAAATAACAAACTGATTACCATAAATAGCGAACTCCAACGCTGGTTAAATTTTGCGCAATTTGTAAATCTTGAGAAGATTTCGCGGAAATCATTTTGTATTCGCCACCCAATTCAAAAGCCCCCAGCCGTCGGTAAAAACCAATTCCAGTTTGCGTAATTTGTGAAGACCGACTTGCCCGAGCAGAATCGTAAGCAGAAGTTTGATTTTGTGTGACACTGCCCATACCGAAACTTAAGCGTGCAATCCATGAACGCCAGTTGATGCCAGAAAAAATTTGCGCGGCGTAAAGACTGGTGATCGTATGCGCATCTTCGACCACATAACCTGTGGAAAATTGATAGGGAGTCGACTTATTGACATAACCAGCGGATAGATCAGATCCCCAAAAATAAAGGGAATCAGAAATATTACTTAAGAAACCTAAAGCAACGGTTGGTAAAGTTAAAGTGGATTTGTTCACGCCGATGGTTTGGCCTTTTAATTCGGTAGTAAAATTCCAAGCGCGCGGGGAATTATTTAAACCTGGATCTTTTAATCTTAAGACCCCCGAACCAACTTCTGAATCAGATGGTGCCCGCTTTTTAGAATCTTTCGCAGAGGGCTGGGAAATTTCGCTTTCAGCCTGCGAACGCAAGCTCATCGATTCCGTCGCAGCTGTTGCATGAGCTGATAATAATAGGGCCAGAAAAAATGACATAAAACCCCCCGCATTCAACTCAATTCCAGTCGGGCTTGTCTGTCAATGTTTGGGACACTGATTTCAAACAAGTGTTTGAATCAAGGCAATTTGTTTGCTTGCCAAAAATTTGTTTGAAGGATGAACTATTCCTCGGGGGGCTATAGTGAAACTGTCGGATATATCCATAAGAAATCCCGTTTTTGCCTGGATGTTGATGTTTGCCATCATTTTGTTCGGAATCATCGGATTCCAAAGATTGGGCGTCAGCCAAATGCCCGATGTCGATTTTCCAGTATTAAATATATCGGTTACTTTAACAGGTGCTTCGCCTGAAGTTATGGAAAGCACAGTGGTGGATCCCTTAGAAGATGCCGTCATTGCGATCGAAGGCGTCAAAAATATGTCGTCTTCCAGCAAAACAGGTTCTGCCAATATCACGTTGGAATTTGATTTAAACAAAAACATCGATGTTGCGTTGCAGGAAGTGCAAACCAAAGTTGCACAGGCGCAAAAACTTTTGCCAAAAGATATTGATCCACCGGTGATCACAAAATCCAATCCGGAAGATCAGCCCATTATTTGGTTGGCATTGACTTATGATAAAGACGATCCCGTTTACATGATGAAGTATGCTCACGATATTCTAAAAGATAAATTTACTACCATTCCCGGAGTCGGCGAAATTTTTTTCGGTGGTTATACGGCCCCCGCACTGCGTATCTGGGTAAAATCCGACGAGCTTCGGCGCAGAAATATTGCCGTCAATGATTTGGTGGATGCAGTTACGTCAGAGCATTCGGAACTTCCCGGTGGATCGATTGATCAAGATAAAAAAAGTTTCAATGTGCGCACTATGGGCGAAGCCCAATCGGTCGAAGAATTTGGTAATATAGCGTTGGCAAAACGCGCAGGACAAATTGTCAGTGATCCCAGTCAAATGGTTCGCCTTAAACAAGTCGCCCGTGTCGAAGAAGGCCTTGATGAAGTGCGAAGAGTTTCGCGATTCAACGAAGTGCGCGCGCTGGGTGTCGGGGTTCGTAAATTGCGCGGAGCCAACGCCGTTGCAGTTGCACATGCAGTGAAAGCGCGCTTGAAAGAAATTGAACCAGAATTGTCCCCCGGCATGAAAGTCAGCGTCAACTTCGACAGCACTAGATTTATCGAACAAAGCGTTCACGAAATGAATCAGCATTTAATGTTGGCAGTGATTTTAACTTCGCTGGTGTGTTGGATCTTTTTAGGCAGTTGGTCGGCAACGTTTAACGTTTTGTTGTCGATTCCGACTTCGATATTCGGTGCATTTTTAGGAATGTATTTTTTTAATTTTACCTTAAACACATTTACACTTTTGGGTCTGACTTTGGCGATAGGGATTGTCGTCGATGACGCCATTATGGTGCTGGAAAATATTTTCCGTTATCAAGAACAGAAAAAA
>JBBQHD010000060.1:0-16667 GCA_038323665.1 Bdellovibrionales bacterium | reverse complement strand
AGGCCGCATTGTTTCGGCCATTTTGGGAACTCGGGAAATCACTTTTGCAGCCATTGCGGCAACCGTTGCCGTGATTGCGATTTTCTTGCCCGTTGCGTTTATGCAAGGTGTGATTGGAAAATATTTTCTGCAATTTGGTGTGACGATTTCGATGGCAGTATTTTTATCCTTAGTGGAATCACTGACAATCACGCCGATGCGCGCTGCTTCGTTTATTCAAAGTCACGAACGCAAAGATTGGTTGGGAAAAAAGTTTGAAGCTTTAATGCGTAAGATTGAACGAGGGTATGGGCAAAGTTTGGCATATAGTTTGGCGCATAAAAATAAAGTTTTTATCGCAGCGGTTGTTTTTATGGTGGTGTCGTTTATGTTGGTGCCAAAAATACCCAAAGAATTTGTGCCTGTTCAGGATCAGGGATTGTTTTTAGCACGGCTGCAAACTCCGGTGGGATCTTCGCTGGCCTACACAGATGAAAAAGTTCATCTGGCGGAAAAATGGTTTCGTGCACAGCCGGAAGTAAAACAAGTCTATGCATCTGTTGGAGGATTTTCTAACGGAGCAGCAGATGCAAATTCAGGAATGATGTTTATAACTTTGACTCCAAAGGGCGAAAGAAAAGCTTCTCAGCAGGATATGATGGCGCGCGCAAGAAGTGAATTGAGTAAAATTCCTGATCTGAAAGCATTTATGCAGGATTTATCACTGCGCGGATTTTCTTCGTCGCGCGGATTTCCGATTGAATTTACTTTGCAGGGAAATAATTGGGAAACTCTGTGGGATATTACCCAAAAAACAACGGCAGCGATGAAAGACAGCGGCATGATGGTCGATATCGATACCAATTATTTATTGGGAATGCCCGAAATCCAAATTAAACCAAATCGTATTGAAGCTGCTTTGCACGGAGTCAGCGTGCAAGGTATCGGGCAAACCATCAACGCGCTGATTGGCGGCGTAAAGGTGGGGCAATTTCCGAAAGACGGGCGACGTTACGATATTATTTTGAAACTCGAAGGCGCCAGCCAAGATCCTGCTGACATCAAAAAGTTATTCGTCGGCAATGCGCGCTCGAACTTGGTGCCGCTGTCGGAAGTGACAACTCAAAGTATTAAACCCAGCTTGCAGCAAATTTCACGGCAAAACCGCGTTCGTGCGATCACGGTTTTTGCCAATATGAAGCCTGGATTTTCGCAAGAAAAAGCCTTGGCTTTAATTTCTGAAAAAGCAAAAAGTTTATTGGTGCCCGGATATCGCTTTGAAGTTTCAGGTGGATCGCAAACCATGAAAGAATCCTTTCAAGGTTTGATTTTTTCTTTGATCTTGGGATTAATGGTGGCCTATATGGTTTTGGCGTCACAGTTTAATTCTTTTCTGGACCCAGTTTCGGTTTTATCCGCACTGCCGTTTGCAATTTCCGGTGCTTTCTTTGCGCTGTTGATTACATTTCAAAGTTTAAATATTTATTCCATGATTGGGATTTTATTATTGATGGGGATTGTTAAGAAGAACTCGATCATGTTGGTGGAATTTACCAACACTGTGCGAGACCGCGGCACTGCAGACGCAAGGTCTGCGCTGCAACGAGCTTGTCCCATTCGCTTGCGGCCAATTTTGATGACTTCGATTGCAACCATTGCTGCGGCAGTTCCGTCAGCGTTGGCAACAGGTGAAGGTTCGGAAACGACAAAGCCCATGTCGATCACAATTATTGGCGGGGTAGCGCTTTCAACTTTGCTGACCTTGTATGTGGTGCCTTGTTTATATTTGATTTTGGATCGTTTCCGCAAACGCGATGCGGATCGCCAAAAAATTGAAGAGGCCTTTGTTTTGATTGACGGAGCACCCCCGGCAAAACCGAACAATCAAATTGATTTATTTCATCACGCCAAATAGTTTTTCTTAAGGGGGAAATAGACGTGGGGAAATTTTTTATATTTTTAGTGTCGATAGGTTTAAGTTTTTCAGCTGCGGCCGAAGATGCCTCAACGTTGATTTACGGTGGATTCTTAGTGCCGGCATCAAGTTGGCTTGCGCAGTCCACAGTTGCGTTATCGGATAATCGCAGAAATGTTTTTTGCTCGGGTGTTGTGATTGGCTCTGCGACAGTGTTAACGGCTGCGCATTGTTTGAATAAAGCACAGTGGGTAAATTTCGGAATTAATGCGGGTGGCACGGCAAGATTAGTGACGGCAATTTTCCCGCATCCCAATTTCAGCGCGCAAAATGGGATTAATGATATCGGAGTTTTATATTTCAAAGACGGATTGCCATCAGGATTTAAGGCAGTCAGTCCATCGGGTGCTTTGCCTGCGAAAGGCAACAGCGTAACAGTTGCAGGTTTTGGCACGGATGTGGCGGGTCAGTCTAATTCCGGAAAAGGCGTCTTACGCACAACAAAATTAACGGTGATCAATCCCAATTATCACGGAACTGAAATGGTGATGTCGCAAATTGGCGGAACAGGAATCTGCTATTCCGATTCCGGCGGCCCCGCATTTTTAGGATCAAAATTAATCGCAGTCGCCCACGGAGTTTCAGACACAAACTGCAAAGGCTCATCAGCATTTACACTGACCGCACCGTATTTGGCTTGGATTCGCTCGAAACTTCGGTAAATGAGTTTATCGCAGAAAGCCTAAATTTACGCAGACAGATTACCTAATCGCGATCCCGATTGTGCTTCCCGCAAAGCAGCCGCAAATTTTCGGTGGAATTATCACCCAGAAGCCGAAACGGCTGAACATGATCAAATTGAATTTGGTAACGAGATTCACATTTTTTCTGAGTGCCGGGATCGACAAACTGACAACAGCCCTGGTCACGCTGCCAAACCAGTTTTTTCACTGAAGCCGAGATATAACGAGATCGCTTTTGGCTGGGTTTATTGCTGGCAACTAAATTTGGTTTTCCTTTTGGATTTTCGGTTAGAGGTTCGGCGCAGGTAATGCTCGCATCCTGTTTGACCTGAGAAGCATCAGCCGATTTCTTTTTAGCTAACTGTCCATGCAGTTTTTCAATCATAACTTTGAAAAACTGCGCCTGGGTCATATCGGGGTTTTGGTGCGACATCCAAAGTTTCAGCTCATCCATTTTATCTTTGGTCTCATTATCTATTACAAAGCGAAGCTCAATTAAATTTTCAGATAGGACTTTTTCTTGTTCCTTGGATTTTAAACAAAGCTCGGGTGCAAGGTTGAATAATTCTTTCTCGGCTTCTCGAGTTGATTTATTTTCCAGTTTTTGAAAAAGCTCGGTTTTTTCTGCAATTGAGATCTTCTTACCCGAATCACTGGCTTTTTTATTTAAGAAATTCTGACCCTGACTGACCACCGATAAGCTTAAAGAACGATCGGCAATTTTTTCCCTTAATTCCGGAATTTCTGAAATCGCACGAGCTGCTTGAATCCTGCGCATGGCTGAAGATGGTTCGTAGCCTAAATCTTTGGTCACAAAATCGAACAGCGAGCTAAACCCAAGTTTTAGAAAAATCTTTCTTCGGTTGATTTCTGAAATCAACTCGATCACTTGTAAAGTTAGATCTTGTTCGGTTTTGGCAGCTTTCCTAATTTCTTCGATAAGCGCGCTGTTATCCAGGGATTTGATGACTTCGTCCTTTGGCAAAGGGTTTTTTTCCATAAAAGATTTCCTTTCGGTCAAGATGCTTTTGCTTGAAGGATTTCCTAGTTCAAAAGAAGTCTTGTCTGGCGAAAACCTTGTAGGCGCGAAATTTTCCGTTTCGGCAAATTCAGACCTAAATTCCAATCGAGCTTCTTTCGAGTAATTATATTCTTCCAGCACAAGTCCTCATTTCTACTTCATAAGCCGAAGTAGAAAAAACTTACCACAGGTTTTTAAAATGCAATTTTCATGGATCCTTAAAACGGCAATGCATAAAATAAAATTCAGTTTAAACCCACGAATCACGCCATTAAGGCAAGCTTGAGGAAAAATTCGAAAAAAGCTTTCCCGGCAAGAAATAATTTAAATTAGACGCATTTAATCGCCAAGAAAACCCGTCAATGATTTTTATTCTTTAACGCGAGCAGGGACAGCAAAAGGAACGGCGTGCTTTTAGACTTTCAGGGCTGGCCGCGGATCCTTGCCAAAAAGAGTGCCCATAGATCCTGGATGCATTGCAAATTCAAATTCTGTCTTTTACCATTTAAACAATGGCTCAATTCATTCGCTTTAAATTTCATCGGATCTGTTTAATTTTTATTTTATTCTTTTCTACTTTGGGTTGCGATCAAGTCAGCAAAATTTTGGTCAGAGATACTTTGGCTAATCGCACTTTCAACTTTTTAGGCGGGGTCATTCAATTGCAGCATTCAGAAAATCCTGGGGCTTTTTTAAGTTTGGGTGCAAATCTTCCTTATCATTTACGGTTTTGGATTTTTACCCTTGCCGTAGCCGTCTTTTTATTGGCAGCGCTTGTTTTGCTTTTAAAAAAATCTGATATGGGAAAATGGCAAACTATCTCACTAACTTTAATTGCGGCTGGCGGAATTGGAAACTTGCTTGACCGAGCTTTTCGCGAAAGTGTAACGGATTTTTTATACTTTGAACTTGGCTGGATTCATACTGGGATTTTTAATTTAGCAGATGTCGCGATTGTTGCCGGAGTAATGCTATTGACAGTATTTTCATTTCGCAAACCGGACAGAATTTTACAGTTTTAAGATTATTAATAATTTCACAGATTCGATTCATTCAATCAGTCTGAGTGTAAATAAGTTGGGCATTGGACAGCTTTGTAAAGCAACTACAGCGCTTAAGCCTGGCCCATTAATTGCTTATAAATATTGAAATGCAGCTTATTTTTTTGGTTTTCATTTTATTGATGGGTTATGCAAAGTTTAGTTTTGCAGCCGCTTCCGCCTGTTTGCAGGGAAAAGCTCCTGTTAACTTGAGTCAGCAATTCCCCGATTTTAATCAAAAAGTCCCAAAGGATCAGGGATCAAGCGGATTGTGTGCGCCGTTTGCTTTATCAAGTGTGATGGATTCAATGCTGGTCCGAAATGGTTTTTCAAATTCAAACTTCAGCGGTTTACTTCCCCATGATTTAGCCAGTGGATGGTTAAATTGTAATGCAAGTGAGTCAGAGGCCCTAAGTAGATTCAACCGATCTAATAGATGTAAAAGGAGTTTTTCAGATGGATATGCAGTTCATGAAATGGGGCAGTGGCTCAGTGGTGCTGAGGGTCTGCAGCAGCTTCGCAGGGCGCGTGAATATTCTCATTCAGCTTCAACTGAAATGAATCAAAAATTTAATTATCAAAGTGCGCAAATTGTAACGCAAATCCAATCTTATAATGACAGTGGTTCGCTTAAAAAATTTTTTAAACAAACTCCTGAGCAAGCACAGAAGTGGCACTTCCCTGGTATTTGGAATTTCCCTGTAGTTCGTGAAATTCCAAGTTTTCAAAGCCTAACGCTTTTTCAATCAGGGACTCAACAGGATCGAATGCTGGATGCTGCTGCAAGTGGGAATAAAAAAATTGAATCACTTCAGAAGCAATATGAGGATTTAGAATATGATCGCAGGAATCTTCACCAATCTTTTACGTATGAAGGTAAGTCTTATGGCCCATTTTCAGGTGCAGTTGGTGAAAGGAAATATGCAGACTACAAAAATGCTCTGGATCAATTTATGGAAAATGGAACCTCTGCAGAAGATTTATGGAACTTGAACTCGGCTCACCAGAAATTGATCGACTTTGAAAATCAGTTTACAGAAAGTTTAATTGAAATGAAGGAAGAACCAGCACCAAATTATCAGGGAAGAATAATTGCAGCACTTTACAGAATTAAAAATCAGATTAGTTCTTCAGATTTTGAATTGAACTATAGAATGAATAAAAGAAAACTCGGCATAGAGCTAAGCGAGAAAAGTCTTTATAAATGCAGTGGGCCTGTAATGAAGCAGACAACGGATATAATTATAAATAAAATTTTACCATCGCTTTGTGCAGGTCTGCCTGTTTTAATCTCAACAAGTGAGGGATATCCAGTAGATGACAAAAGGCCGCAAGAACTGCAATACCATGCCGTCGTCGCGTATGGTTACGAACTGGATTCAGCGGGAAAAATTAAATTACTAATTAAAAATTCAAATGCTAAAATGTTGCGATTTGTCGATGACACCACTTGGGCATATCAGGATGAGCTTCGATACGAGGATATCTGCCGAGTAGTGGGTGCGTCCATTCTTGGAACTCCCGAGGAATTCAAAAGAATTCGCAAGCAAGGTTTGGGTATTTGAAAAACCAGCTTGAAAACCAGAAAATTAATAGCAACTCGATTCGAAGCCAAAAAATGTCGATCGTAAAATAGTTCAACACCCGAACAGACTTAAACCAGTCCATTTGTGTTCAGGGACGGCTTACTTCTAGCAACTGGAAACCTTAGTTAAGGAGTGAGTCCAGTGCGAAATCAGAAATTCCTACATTTTTTTCCTTCCTGTTTATTGATTTTAGGAATTGTTACGACTGCACATAGTCAGGCTAACACTATAAGTTGCGCTGAACTTTACCCTGTTCAAACAAATAATCAAAAATTGCAAAAATTTATGGAACTTACCTCGGCAAGACCGGGCACGGATGCTTTTTTATTTAACTTGCAGGCAGCAGGACTTAAAGTTGACCAGACTGACCAACTTCACAAAGGCCACGGGTCTTATGCAGTTATGGGCATCAGAGATTCACAAACAGGCGAAAGATATACGTTAATAAGAACTTCTACTGGGGAAGGTTTCTGGGCATCCATAGGTCGCTATCTTGTTCGCGAAGAAATACAGATTTTGAATTTATTTTCGCAGCATCCGAATATCATCAAACCAATCAGAACTTCGCAAGAGAATGCTTATTTAATTTTAAAATCCGGTCAACCAACTCTTGCGGAATTTGTTGCCAGATTGAAACGACAAAGTCAGGTTCGGATTTCCGATATTGCCGAATTTTTCAAATACTTCGAACAACTCGTCAGCACGCTAAAAGATTTTCATGATCAAGGATTATTGATGGTTGATCTGGACGCGCGAGAAATGTTTTTAGACAACGGAAATCTTTTCATCGCAAGTCTGACATCTGTAATGAAAATCGATCAATTATCTGAAAAAAAAGCAATTGGTATAAACCGCGTTTCAGCACCACAAAAATATTTATTTCCCGAAGGCGCGCTGCTGTTGCTTTTCAAAGCCCGACATGAACTAGAAACTTTGACAGTAGGTTCACCCGAGCATTCGGCGGTTCTGAAAAGAATTTCTAAATTAGAAGCCAAAACTAGAAAGGCCCTTCGACGTATTGGCAAAGCGGGTGATTTGCATTCCACCGCTGATATGATGCGAGCTTTTAGGTTTGCGATCCAAGATAAACTGCCCAATGAAATTTTATCAGAACTTTCCGAGTTCTATCGTCTATTAGAATTTTATGAAACCAAATTTATATTTCCAGATCTTGAGAATAATTCCGTAGACACCGCCGAAGCTTTGCAGATTGCCCGGGCAATTAAAGCCGAATTAGCCAGATTGCAAAACTGACCACAGTGCCGATGATTTTTCCCACAATAAGTGAAATACAGAAGCTAAAAAGTAAAATTTAAAATCGGCAGTGAAATGGATTTACTTACATTTGTATGATCCGACAAAGTATACAGAAACAGAATGACGTCATACCAAGTGTGAATGAAAATTCCCTCGGAAATGGTCCACTGATTGTGCTGACTAAGCCAGCCGATATACCAACCAAAAAGGAATTGCTCGACAGGCACTCGATTGTCCGAGGCAATATGAGCCGCACCAAAAAGTAAGGAAGTCGTCGTGTTGCTCCAGAATCGACTGTCGAAGCTTTGCATTAAACGTGGGGAAATATAACCGCGAAAAAGAGTTTCCTCGGATACTCCCGCACCATATCCCGTTGTCGCAGAATAAAATCCGTCCGATAAAAGCATCTGATGCCCTGTGGATGAAGCGAAAGCAACGGACAAAGCAACAAATCCTATCGGAATATAAGTTGTTGGACGTAACAAATAAGCAAAATGAAATGGAGCCAACATTAGTTGATCAGTGGTCTCTTCGTTTTCTTTGGATAAAAAAGCATATTCCCCGTGGGCTTGGCGAGTGCGCACAGCCGAACGAAAACTATGATAGACACTTAAGCTGCCAGCCATCTCGTAAATTTTTCCACCCAAAAGATAAGCGCGAATTTTATCGTCGCCTTCTGAAATCTGTGATCCTGCTGATTGCGAGCTGGAATAATCTGTAACTCCAGATGTGCGAGTAACAGTCATCCCGCCAACAGCGATGCCGGAATAAAGCAGGCCTGCGTCCACCTGTTTTTCGGCCCACTGGTCAAAACCTGGCAGTATAAAACTGGCAAGTTGTGGCCAGAATGTTCCGCGTTCACGCTGGGGATCGGAAAGTTCAAGGCTGAACGGATCGAATGCAAGTGCAGAAGCTAAGTTCGCACTTAGAAGAAAAAAAATAAGTATGCAGATTTGGTTAATACTTTTCATGCGAAGACTTAAGGCTGATTAACCATTTTTTAAGGGCAAAAACAAGGGAGCAGGGGGTGCTTTTAAAACACCAGGGATTTTCTCTATTCCCTTTGTTCAAACAGCACTTCAAAAAATGCGACAGGATTTTAGAGCTCAGCCTATATCCACCCAACAACAGGCGATCCGAAATAATTACTCGCAAAGATCTGTAGATATTATATTGTTTCAGAACTTGCTTTTGACAAAGGTCTTCCACTCCTGATACAGGCTGTCTCAATCAGGAGGTCTTTTGAATAAACTAACTTTGTTTTTAACTGGCGTGCTTCTTTGTGCCAATGCGGCTGCCTCGAACACGGATTTGCCTTATTGGTATCACACCGGCATTTCATTTATGTCCAGCCCAAAAGGGAAACCTGTCAGTCGTAATTTGAAAGCACTAATTCGACGCGGCTGTGTGAAAAGTTCTATGAAACCGGTGCTTTATATGAGCAATTTCGATGATGACGTCTATTTTGATCACAAAATTAAAAAAATAAAAGTTAGGTTGGCGGTGGCGGGAATATTTTCAGGATGCGTGCCATGTAGTCGCGACGGTCAACTTTTCGAACAACATTTTCAATGCGAATCAGTAGCTAATGATTACATGTGCAAACCCATCGGTGGCTTTTACCTTATTAATGGAATTCGATTAGCGGGATTAACGAAAGATCCAAATTCTCATTTCCGAGTTGAGGTTCAGTTTGAAGAATCGAAACCCTTTTACCGCTTCGATCAAGATCACGGTTTGGACTACCAAACCCATGCGTCAAGGTACTATTACAAAATGGGTGATAACTAATTCACGCACAGGAATGTGGTTAGTCGCTCATCAGTGGGAATATTTAGTTTGGTGATCATTCCTTCGATCTATAACTTTTCACAGGCTCTGAACAATCCAAAAATTCCAGATGCTGTAACCGTGGATGTGCTGCCAATTTTAGGACTTACAGTTTCACCACTGGTGGCTGTTTTAGTACTGCTTCAGTATACAAAATACCTGGATCAAAATGTCATCCAAGATCATAAAGCTTTACGAAATATTTTAGACTTATTAAAAGACACAGATAAAAAAATGAGTGCACGTAGACAGGCCTACAAAGGATTTTCGGCTCTGCTGAAATCCCATAGTTCATCGGAAGAATTAGCAGCCTATATCCCCACGAAAAAACTTTCCGGCCGCGAAATGCATTTGAAAGTCGAAGAAGGTTATGTGGAACATCAATTGGCAGCTGACATGATGAAACGTATGGAAGCCACCAAAGACCCCATAGTCTGGAGCGCGCACGCAAACGTGCTTGCTGAAAACGTAGAACATCACCTGAAGGAAGAAGAACGCGATCTGCTGCCCTTGATTCGTAAGTCGGTATCCGAGAAAAAAAATCTAGCGATGTTAAAAAAATATAAATCACTTCGCCGTCAAACTCAGAAATTTGTTACCGCGAAAAATGCTGGGGTTTTAAAGTAAACTTCTTAATTATTTCGATCGAACGTATGTGTTTATCTGGAAACAGAGCATGCGCTAATATAAAAAACTAGAAGAAAGAATTAAATCAAAGCGTTCAACACTGGCATCTTGTGAATACGTATTTGTATCTTTTTGATATTTTTTATAGTTCGATTGCGAATATCCAAATCCTGAACAGATTTCAACGCCCTTATATTTTCGCAGAATTCCAAATGTGACTAACGGAGAAGTTATTTTTTCCTGAGAGTTCATTTCGTTGGTAGTTTGCTGCCAACGCAATCCAGAAAGTAAAAATACTTTTTCTTTCAGATAGATTTGTGAATAAATGCCAGCAGAGACCTGTGGCGCTGAAGAATCTGTATCTATAACACTATCAAAATAAGTAGACTCTGCACTGGTCCAATTTAAATCAATAGCTAAAGTATTTTCAGAAGGGAAAGTATACTCTGTGGCAGCGATCAGATTCCATGCAGAGAAACTGCGCATGCTGCCTTGCTGAGATTCTTCGAAGAAAACATTAGTTGTGCTAATGTAAGTGCTGTCGCGATGAATTTTTCCCGCCAAGGAGTAACTGGGAACTTGCAATACAAGTGCGTGGCGAAATGGTTTGGCTTCTTGAATCACTCCGGTTCTTAAAGTCACAAGCTGTTCGGTCGCAATTGAATACGTTTTCTGCGCGGTGTAGGCACTGCCTAGAGCAAATTTAAAAAATTGATCTGTAGAGATTTCTTTTTGTTTCACTGCAAGGCTAACCCCCCATGAGTAGTTTTCATAGGATTGAGCAAAAAATAATCCTACAGAAAAATCTGACTGGACTGCAGATATTTGTGCTGTTCCGCTTAAAGCTCCGTTAATTGAAAGAGATTTATCCAGATTAAATTGGTTAATTGAACCCCAGAGACCTTGGTTGGAGTTATTATTGCGATAAGATTGTGAAAATAAAGTCAGTCCCGGCTGAGTTCGAGTCTGTGATATCTGCGCATCCTGAAATTGATCGGATAGAATTTTAGATTTCATATTATAAAAATTGGTCGATGCAAAAGATTGCGACGAAGGGGCTTCATTAGAACAGGCAAGACCTGCAGGATTATTTAGAAATTGGCCTGGACTGCACGCATTTAAAATACCCCCATTTCCCATCAAGGCCTCTCGGTGCCCTGTCGATAAAGACGTGAAACTAATCGCTTCAACCGGCGAATGAAAAAAAATCAGACAAGTTAGAAAAAATAAAAATACCTTGTTCACTTCAAGGACCTACAGATTTGGACAGGTCGTTGTCGGGAAATCCGAGCAGCTCTTCTTTTAAATTAAAATTTCGAGGTAAGTCGGTGTAGACACGGCCGCCCAATAGAGCCGATTTAAACGTGTAGATCGAATCTTTCTTTTCAAAAGCTAAAATCGTTGTCAGCCCAAAGGAAAGTTGGTCTTTTTCTAAATACCAAGTCATGGGAAAAGGTTTCGCAAAAATTCTGATTTGGTTTGGATCTGAATTTAAAGTAACAAAGCTAAACTGCACAAAACTAAATTCAAGATAAACATTAATAGTGGCGGGAGTTTCAAAACTCAGTTCAAGACTATAGTTGAGTTGAGTTTTACCAGACTGTATTTTTATCAAAACTGATTTCGGATGAATTGGGTCGTCCATTAGCTGGAAGGAAATGGTTTCTTGGTGATCAATTCTAGAGTGATCCCTTTCTTGGCTATTAGAAAAGATTGAAAAATATAATACTTTATCCAAAATCGAAAATGAGCCAGCATTTGCTGCATGCTGGGTAATACTTGCAGTGGTGGCAGGTTCTGGACGTTTGATGTGGCTGTCGGGTCGGCTGGTTCCCGAGCAACCATTGAAACTAAGGCTTAATAAAAAAATGATCAGATATAAATACACAAAGGCAACCTACTGGTAGTGCTGTGTTTATTAAACAATAAAAAATAAAATTTAAGCTTTGATGCGCAACGGCCTTAGTTCGGAAAAACCTTCTAAACGGACCTAGTAGGGCAATGATTTCTTGGACCCCAATCCAGAGGTCCAAATCAAAAACCTAAGCGTCGCCGACAACTTTGTGCAACGGTTTTTTCAACAAGAAAAATACAACTCCAGAGCCAACTCCCAAAAGTGCCAACATAAAGAAGAACGAATCTTTCGACATTTTGTCGTAGAAGGTTCCCAAGTATCCGGCCCCGTAATTTCCAAAGAAACTGGACAAGAACCAAACGCCCATCATCATGCTTTGAATTTTTCTGGGCGCCACTTTGGTCACCAACGATAATCCAATCGGAGACAAATAAATTTCGCCAAGTGTAAATAAGAAGACGGTTCCGGTTAGCCAATTCAAACTGCCGCGTTCGTCGCCAGGAACGGCACGTGCGGCAACGATCAAAACAATGTAAGCAAGTCCGCACAAGATGGATCCAATTCCCATTTTTATAACGGAATTGGGTTCTTTTTTGCGTTTATTTTGCCAAGCCCAATACATGGTCAAAACTGGAGCGAAAATAATAATCATAAATGGATTCATGGATTGAAACCAAGATGATGGAACATTCATTCCAAAGAAATCCCAGTTCACTTTGGTATCCGCCCAAAGTTGCAAAGTATTTCCCTGTTGTTCGTAAACAGACCAGAAGGCGATGTTTAAAAAGCAAAGTAGAATCAAAGCGAAAACAGCTTTCCATTCTTTTTTAGTCAAAGGTGTTTTGTCTTTATGAGCAGTTTGCAATTGCGCATGAATGTCTTGTTTCGGCAAAAGTGGGGCACCCAAAGTATAAATGATCAATCCCAAAATCATGCCAACACCGGCAGCGCCGAAGCCCCAATGCCAACCCACGGTCTGGCCCAAAGTTCCGCAAATCAGCGGGGACAAAGTCGCGCCCAAATTAATTCCCATATAAAATAAAGTAAATGCACTGTCGCGACGAGGATCGCCTTCAGGATACAATCCACCGACTTGAGTAGAAATATTTGGTTTGAAACAACCATTGCCCAAAATCAAAAAGAACAAAGCAACTAAGAAAAGTTTTTCGCTGGCCATCATAAAGTGACCGATCGCCATTAAAATTCCGCCAATATAAACGGTTTTAAATTGACCAAAAACTTTATCGGCCAACATTCCACCAAAAAACGGAGTAAAATAAACAAGGCCTGTGTACAAGCCGTAAATTTGCGAGCTCATCGCTTGCGTTGTCATTTCCCCAAATACGGAAACCAGCATTGAATTTAATGTTGCAAAGCCTAAAATTTGCGAAGTGCGCTCGGGATCTAACAGCAAATACTTTGTCATATAAAGAACTAATAATGCGCGCATGCCGTAGTAAGAAAATCGTTCCCACATTTCGGTAAAAAATAAAACGAACAAACCGGCTGGGTGTCCCAGATATTCTTTGCCAATAAATTTTTTTGCAATCGCCGACATCAAGATCCTCCTGATAATAGTTCTCAACGAAAAACGCTGAAACTGCAGATTACTGCGGGCGATTTCTAAGAATCAAGATAAAATAAAAGTTCATTTAAAAAAAATTTTGCAAAACGAGGTTTACTTCGCAAACAACATGGCGCATACGCCGCCAGGAATTTCAGAATCATCGGGCGAATTTGTGCTGCGTCTTAAAACCCTTGCAGCAAAGGCTTTTGCGGCTGTGGCTTTTTCAAAACTGGCACGGAAGAATCGCGATTGTTCGAGCATATTAATAAATTTCTCACTATTGCGAATGGCAAAATACCCCGCAATCCCATTGACGGCCATTGCGCCCAGCGCCCACCAGCCATAAACAGCAGGTTCTAAGGCATGGGTCATGGGGGCAACCCCGATAAAAATAATGCGGCGAAGATTGATAATAATATTTAAAGCAAATTTTGCGACGGGATGAGTGTCCCCATTCGTGATGCCGTCTAATTCACTCCATCCAATGCTGCTAAACGTATCGGCAATGGCTGCGGTTCCGGTTTTGCTAAGGCCTTCTGCCATGAATGCTTTTGTAGGATCGTAAATATTTGTCACCAACAATCGAGGCACAGTCGTTGCCAATCCCAATACGGCCATACTTGCAAACAGAGTAGCTCGGGTAGCTTTTTTGCGATACTCAACGGGATCAAAATTTTTCATTCTTAATTTTGGCAAAATTCGACTTATCGAGCCGATCAACTTGTTATCGATCCAACGGTAGCTATTCCGGTAATTATTTTGTGGGAAACTAAAAGTGGAATACATGGCCACGTTAACAATTTCGGCCATAATAACTTGGCTGCAGGTTTCCTGCGCCAACATCCAGATGTAAGTGTCTCGGGCTGTTGCAACAGTGGCGATAAAAAGTCCAAATTTATTTTTATTAATTCGCACCGATTCGCGGGCGCGGGAAATTAAATTCCCAAATGGCAATGCGACAACGGGATGATCAAAATTTCTTTTTTCTGCAACTTGATTGACGGTTTCTAAAACCCCTGGCTGATCAGTTAAAACAACCGTCGTAGCACCAGCGGGAATTGAACGAGCCAATTCTGCAACATCATTTAAATCTGCATCGACTTGCTCGGTGACCACAGCAACTTCACCGTTTGGTCCATTGAAGTTCAGCGTGGCTCCGCGATCGGCGAAGCTTTGCAAGCCAGTCAGTAAAATTAAAAGTGTAAAAATTATCTTTTTCCCCATACGTCCTCGAGTAGAAAAGAGTGCAATTCTGTGCCAGCGGTCATCTCAAATTGAGGCACTCGGCAGGACGAAATGGCTGTCTAATATTTAGACAGGGACAGTTTTTGGCGCCCACATCCTTGCGACCTCATATTTTGGATGATAATTTCCGATCGCAATACCTGCGAAAGAGGCCAAAACTTGTGAACGACCCAATACCTAAAAAACGACGCCCCAAGCGCAAGCCGCAGATCCTAGAACCGTCGTATTCCAGCAGCACCGAATTCACCAACCGCGAATTGGGTTGGCTGAATTTCAACCGTCGCGTTCTGCACGAAGCCGAAGACGCGCGAACGCCCTTATTAGAGCGAGTTAAATTCCTGGCCATCTGCGATTCCAATTTAGATGAGTTTTTTATGAAGCGAGTCGGGGGACTAAAACGCCAAATCGCAGCCGGAGTTTCGCCGAAAAGTTCTGACGGGAAAACTCCGCAAGAACAGCTGACCTTAATCCGTCAAATTGTAAAAGACATGATGAAGGCCCAAGCCGCCTGTTATTTTGGTTTGAAAAAAGAATTGGAAACCAAAGGAGTCTTTCTTTTAAAAGCGAAAGATTTAACCACGGAAGAAAAAGAATTTGTTCGCGTTTTTTATAAGAAAAATATTTTCCCAGTTTTAACGCCTTTGTCGGTGGATCCCAGTCATCCATTTCCATTTATTTCAAATTTATCCACTTCGTTGGGCGTAACTTTGAAACATGCTGATCAAGAAGAGAAATTATTTGCACGGATTAAAATACCTAAAAATAAAATGGGCATCCCGCAATGGATTCGCGTCAATGTGGGCGCCGAAAATTATCGTTTTGTCAGTCTGACGGATGTGATCACGGAAAACTTGGCGGATTTATTTCCGCAGATGCAGGTTTTGCAGGTGATGCCATTTCGGTTAAGTCGAAACGCAGATTCCGATCGCGGCAGTGATGACGAAGCCGAAGATCTGTTGCAAGAAATTGCCGAAGAATTGCGACAGCGACGGTTTGCCGAAGTGGTGCGTCTGGAACACGGACCGAATCCCGATACCTGGATGTTTGATTTTTTGAAAGATGAACTAGAAATTTTGGACGAAGATATTTACGAGCATCCCGGCGAATTGGATTATTCTGATTTGCAGATGATCGCAGGTATTGATCTGCCGGATTTAAAATACAAATTGCACAAACCAGTTTTGCCGTTGGCGTTTTTGGATGATCGCATGTCGATCTTTCAGATTTTAAAATCGTCGGATCATTTGATTCATCATCCTTATGAAAGTTTCAGCGTAACCACAGAACGTTTGATCCGCGAAGCCGCCATTGATCCAAAAGTTTTGGCAATCAAGATGACCTTGTATCGCACGGGCGATCAAAGTCCGTTTATCCGTAATTTAATTCGCGCAGCCGAAATGGGAAAACAAGTGGTGTGCTTGATCGAGTTATCAGCGCGCTTTGACGAAGAAAGAAATATTCATTGGGCGCAGGCATTGGAAAATGCTGGGGTTCATGTGGTTTACGGAATTGTGGGATTGAAAACCCATGCGAAGCTTGCGCTGGTGGTGCGGCAGGAAGATGACGGCATTCGCTGTTATGCTCATGTGGGCACGGGAAATTACAATGCACAGACCTCGCGTTTTTATACGGATTTTGGGTTTTTAACCGCGCGGGAAAATATTACTTCTGAAATTGTCGAATTCTTTCATTTTCTGACCGGCAGATCTTTGAAACGTGATTACAAAGAACTTTTAATTGCTCCGGTAAATATGTTTGCAAAGTTTAAGGAAATGATTGTGCGCGAACGCGAACATGCCAAAGCGGGCAAGCCTGCGCAAATCATCGTAAAATGTAACAGTTTTGAAGAAAACGATTTGTCCCTGGCGCTGTATGATGCACAAAAATTTGGTGTCGACATTGATTTGATCGTGCGCGGATTTTGTTGCTTGCGACCGGGTATGCCGGGACTTAGCGAGCGCATTCGCGTGATTTCGATCATCGGCAGATTTCTGGAGCATTC
>JBBQHD010000059.1:0-16737 GCA_038323665.1 Bdellovibrionales bacterium | reverse complement strand
TACCTCTGGGTGCGAAGGGACTAGTTTCATGATCGTATGAATAATTTTTACAGATTCGCCTTTTGCATAAGAGGCATACCGCCAATAATATTTATCCACGGCCATTCCAAGATGCAGAATATCTAAACTATCTAATTTTTCTGCATCAAAAAGGCGAGTGGCTGCTTCGAATTGATCATCTATTTTTTTTAATCTGTCGATCCAATTAACGGGACCCGGGCCATGAGGACTTGCCACAGGTTCTGCAAGTAATTTCTTCAGCGATTGAATGGTAGCATTATCTAAACTGATTTTTGCAACTGGGCTCTTGCCACTTGCCGCATTGTCAGCTGCGTGCCCCACATTTTCCTTTGTGTTTCGAGACATACTGGGCGCATTCAATGTTTCCTTTGCCTGAGCGCGAACGAAGGCATTGGCGCGAGGATGAGTGGAAAGATCTTGAAGGACTTTTATGGCTTCTGGCGTAGCAATGCTTTTCAATATGGCCAAAAGATGTCTTAACATTTTTCTGTCCGTTGGGTTAAATCGGTAAAGACGCGACAAAATAAACTCAGCAATAAATTCTGGAACATTTTCATTTGAATAAAGTCTTCGCAGTGGGGGCAACAGTCCGGTCACCAATTTTTTGCTTATCCAAAAAAAATCCTCGTTAATTGGATGATCTAAAAGATCAAAAATATACATTTTCATCTTGTAATGAAAAAGTTCCACAAGGTCCGTTCGACTACGAGCCTCTTTCAGTGCTCTTTCAATCATATCGTAATTTCCTCGCCCACCAAAAAGGCGATTGATTTCCATAAGCTGATCTAAGGTTGGCCAGCGTGAAAAAGTGATTTCGAATTTCGGAGCAACCACCAAAGCATTCCTTTCGCCTTGTATTTCTGCAATTGGTCTATCGTCAGGGGAATTAATACTTTCTCCGCTATAAAAAAGATCGTCCATAATTTCCCGCATAAATTCGCGAAACACATATTGGGTCTGACCTTCGTAAATTTCGGCACCATAAATATGCTTTCGTCGGATACCTCGTTCACGTTTCATTGTTGCAATTAAAGATTCTGCTGTTGATTTTGTTTTTCGCATTTCAACATAGGATTCATTCAGAAAGTTAATTCGCTCATTGTTTTGCTTTATCACGCCCTCAGGATCAACTTCGTAACCAAATTCTGTGCGTCGGCGTCCAGATTTTTCAACGTTTTCACTAACGCTAATATCCGGCAACCCCTGATCATATCTTTTGCGTCGAACTAAGTCCGACAAGACTTCGTTGGCATTATTAAGTTCTTTGAATTTTTCTTCTGCTGCTTTATTTCCTGGGTTGCGATCGGGATGGTATCTCATCGCAAGCCGTCGGTATGCCCGTTTAATTTCATCTTGCGAAGACATCATGCCTTTTGGTAGTTCAAGAACTTCATAGTAATTGCCTGCAAGTGCCGAAAAAGACATAAGGGAAATGAATGTTATTTGGAAAAAAACTTTCCACGCTGAATTGCGATTCATAAACTACTCGTCTCAACCTGAGACATGCCCAATAAGGCCGACATCTGTCCAAAATATAAACACGGAAATATAAATACAGTGAGTTTAATAGGTGCTGGCATTTCCTGCCTCCTTATAAGTAAAGTGCTGCAATCAATAAGCCAGATTTAAAATTGGAAGCACGACAGATGGTGGAAGCGCTAAGAACTAGCTGCTTCATCTTTGGGCTAGTGACGACCAGGACATGGTCAATATGGCAATATACTAGTATTGATTAATACTAATTGATTGCTGATATATGGTTAATATGGCAATATACTGGTATTAGCTTTGAGGTTTTTAATGATCAATGAAATATCCTACTTAAAAAAACTAAGGGCCCCGGAAGTCACCACCGCGATGCTGTTGGCAGTTTTTTCTGAATATTCGGATGCCAGGGGAAAAATAAATTCCTTAAGTAAAAAGGGTCTTATTACACCAGTTAAGCAGGGCGTATATCTGGTCAGCGACGATCTTGGTTTGCGGCCCTATTCTAAAGATATAATTGCTAATTTAATTTATGGCCCTTCGTATATTTCCTTAGAAACTGCTCTTTCAAATTATGGATTTATTCCGGAACAAGTCCCGACCACAACATCCATTTGCCTTGGCCGAGGAAAATCTTTTTCAACCCCTGTCGGTGAATTTAAATATCACCATATTAAAGATTCTATTTATTCTATGGGCGTGCAGTTAAAAGAAGTTTTTAAGGATGCTTATTGCCAATACGCCACGCCAGAAAAAGCACTGCTGGATTTTATCTACATAAAAGAAAACAAGGGCAAGTTTAAAAATCCAAAGGACTACTTCAATTATGTTTTAGATTCTTACCGACTGGATTTACAGACTATTGAAAAAACGATTTCCCTTAAAAAACTGCAGGATATTGCCGTGCGATATCCGTTTCAACATATTCAGTGGTTTGCTGATGAACTAACAAGAAAGTTAATCCAATGAACGAAGCCGTCGAACAAATGCTTGCGAAATACAATCCAAAATCAATTGAAGATTATGAAAATGCACTGAAAGAAATTCTACAAGAGATCGTTTTACTTGGGCTTTCGCGAAATAATTTTTTCGAAAAAGCAGCCTTTTATGGTGGAACTGCTTTAAGGATTATGCATGGTTTGGATCGATTCTCCGAAGATTTAGATTTCACATTATTAAAACCAGACACAAATTTTAAATTAGATAAATATTTTCCAGGGATCGAGCATGAACTGCGCGCCTTTGGTTTTGAGTTTTCCTTGCAAAGGGTGGATAAAAGCAAAGACCGTATTATAGAATCCGCATTTCTGAAAGCAAATACACAAATGCTTTTATTAAAAATTCATGGATCAAAAGGCCTTGCGGATAAAATTCAGAAAAATCAAATTTTGAAAATAAAATTTGAAGTCGATGTCGAACCAGCGACATCGTTTGAAACAGAAATTAAAACACTTCTACTGCCATCGCCATTCACAGTTAAAACCCTGACCCTGCCATCGCTTTTTGCGGGAAAAATGCACGCAGCATTGTTACGCAATTGGAAAACAAGAGTAAAGGGGCGCGATTTTTATGATGTCCAGTGGTATATTGCGCGTGAAGTTCCGATTAAAAAAAGTTATCTCGAAGAAAAAATGAAGGCATCCGGCATAACTGAAGCCTTGACTAAAAAACTACTTATTAAACTATTTGAAAACCGCGTTGACAGCATCGATTGGCAGCAGGCGAAGAATGATGTTCTTGGATTTTTAAAAGACAAGAATCAGATAATTCTTTGGTCTGCAAAGTTTTTCAAAGACATATTTAAGAATGTGAAGCTTGAGTAAACTTTAGATAGACGCTTAAAATACGAGCAAGACCTGCGGCGGAAGTAATTTCCGATTTCTTTGTTGCGCTTATATTTGAAAATTGCGCTTCGAGGCAATCGACCTAGGTCTGCTCTTCCGCTTGCCATTGGACGGCCGAATCTCGCTCGATTAAACTTGAACTGGTATGGTCAAAAGAAAATTATTTTTGATTGCTTTAATTATTGGTTGCCTGGGCGCCGTTACTTACCTCCGTAACAAACCTCAGACAACTGGCGAGGCCAAACTTTCTTCATCCGCCGATAAAATCGTCACTGCGGATTTTGTGACCTCTTTGGTTCAGACAAAAAATATTACAAGTATTGAAGGGCTGCTGGGCAATCTTCCCAAAAATTACTTATCGTCCTTTGTGCTGGTTCATACCAGCCGAAGTATTCAAGAGGCCGACCATTTAAATCCCCGCGTATTATTAGTTGGCATTCAAGATTACGAAAACTTTCAACCTGAACAAGCTGATGTAGTGATCGCCTTCAACGGGGGTTTGGACAAATTCGGAGGCGATCATCTTGAGATGATCCAGTGGAAGAATTCAGAAAAGCTTTATGAATTTTCTGAAATTATCTTTCACGATGGTCAAGCTAAAATATCAAATAAAAATCCGCAAGAATGCTTGCGCTGTCATGGTCGCGGCACGACACAGGGGACCCCGATTTGGAATCCTTATTTTACATGGCCCGGAATTTACGGGGCCGATGATGGCCAAATTAAAATCGGCAGTTTGGAAGATTTTTCATTAAGAAAATTTCTTGAAAATAAAAATCAACATCCTAGATATCAATACCTTGAAGGATTGAAGGACATTGATTTTAATCAATCAAAATTAGATTATTTTAAAAAAATGAAAACTTATCTAAGTCCAGATATTTTCAAAACCAGCGGCCGCTATTACATCGAACCATACATAGGAGGCGGGCTTGTTAAAATCAGTCAATTTTTCGATGTCGAAAATTTTCTACGAATTACTCATCAAATTGAGACTAGCCCCAACTTTGGAAAATATAAAAATCTTCTTGGCTGTATTCAAGAAATGTATGCGCGCCATGGAAAAATTTTTAAAAATGAAAATTCAGGCTTTTTCATGGAAGCTAACGATCTGCTAAAAAACTATATAACTTTCTTAACGAAACAAGCCGCGATTATTACAGGCTTTGACATCGAAGAGCTTAGAATTAGTTCCAGACAAGTCGGTTACAGCACTACTTCGCTCGCTTGGATCGCGCAGAATTTTCTGGATCTTGATCCCACCACATGGACCTATTCGCCAGGAACACTTAGCTTGAATTTTGGAAGGCCCTATACATCTTTTGAAGAAAATTTAAATTATCTTCCACCGTGGCGACTACGGGAGCAAACCAATTGCGCAGAAATATTAAAAAATGCCAAAGCTGAAAAACCATCGGCGCAATTCAATCACTACATTACCGACCGTGAAGACTTCCTGGCCCCAACCAATGAAAACTTTCCAATCCCCCAGGTCGCAATGGTGTGTGCTACCTGTCACTCGGACAATTCTAGAGAAAGCATTCCCTTTCAAAATCCAAAAAAACTGGCGGCTGTATTAAATCCTGATCTGATCGCCAAAATAAAATATCGAATTTCAGAACAGGGATATTCCGCTGGTCTTGGAATGCCCTATGGCGAGCCTATTCTTAGTCTGGAAAATCAGAAAAAGTTATTGGATTACTTAGCTAGCATTCAAAAAGCCGAGTTCAAATAATTTGAAGTAGGCGTTCAGCCAACAAATTACGCTGCTAAAATAATTTCAGAATATTTAGCTAAAGGCTCAGCCGATTTTCTAGGCCCCGCATCTTTAAGCTCGATAAGTCCAAACTCTGCAAGCAATTTAACGTCTTGATACACGTTCTTGAAGTCCCTCTTAACCATTCGAGACAACTCCTGAATTGAGCGCGGCTTCATCTTGCGAATATTATTTAGAAGCTCTAATCTTGCGCCCGTAATGACCCGGCCAAGTGTTTCAAAATCGGGAAAGCTAATGATTGTGACATCTTTATATTTTTTTGCCGGACGTTCGATTGCTGAGAATGCTCGGTTCAACGCTTTACTAGATTTTTCGACTATTAAAAGTACTTTTTTACTCTTCATAAATAAACCCTGCCTTTTTGATCATTGCAATAACATCAGCCCTAAGTTCTTCAATACCGCGAAAAACATACCCAATTTCTTTTAAGCCAATATGAAGATGCGGACCTTTCGGCTTATGGTTATCAAAACCAAAAACTGTCTCGCCATTTTCAGACAACCAAGCACGATACTTAATTCCCATTGGATAATACACAGATGTGGGAATACTAAAAATTGCGACCTCGAAAATGGCCAAGCGCATGCCGTCTTCATGCTTCAGAACTATTTTTTGTCGAAAAATTTCAGTTGCCTTCGCTGATGGTCAATATACCACTAGATATAATTAGAAGTAAAGAATTCATTTTATCCTCTAAAAAACGTATTAGCTGAATCTCAAGTCGAATTAAACGCGAGCGTTACCGACGGAGGAAGTAACTTTAAACGGCGTTCATTTAGAGCGGCCTCCAAAGCTTAGCTAATAAACTTTTGATAAGAAATTTTACGTTTTTCTGCCTGCACTTGAATGTATCTAATAGACCTTCGAAAACTCGAATCGTTTGCAAAAATTGAATTTAAAACCGAGATCTAATTCGAATTTAAAATTGCTTTTCCCCATAAAAACGAATATCTATTTTTAACAGCTTTTTTGAGTTTTCCTGACCGCCAACCCACGATCGTGGTATTTCTCTGCAAATCTGATATTTATTTAATTTCTAAGGACTGATTATGTATGCGATCGAGACCGAAAACATTTCGCGGGTTTATAAAGTTTATCGTAAACCCGAAGGGCTTATTAATTCCGTGCGCGGATTTTGGAAACGCGATCACTATGATAAAATTGCTTTGAAACCCACTTCTTTGAAACTGGAAGCAGGTCAGATTATTGGCCTGGTTGGCAGCAATGGAGCTGGAAAAACTACTTTGATTAAAGTTTTGTCTGGATTGATCACGCCTTCTTCAGGAACGGCACAAGTGCTTGGGTATACTCCTTGGGAAAGGGACAATGCTTATTTGCGGCAAATGAGTTTGCTGTTGGGCCAGAAGAACCAACTTTGGTGGGATATTTCCCCGGTGGACAGTTTTGCATTGCTGGCGCGGATTTATGATTTGGATTTATTTGCTGCGCGCAAACGCGTGATGGAATTGGCGCAGAAACTTCAGTGTGAAAAAGTTTTGGAAACTCAGCTGCGGCGTTTAAGTTTGGGCGAACGCATGAAAATGGAAATCATTGGTGCGCTTTTGCATGAACCGAAAGTTTTATTTTTGGATGAACCGACCATTGGTTTGGATATTATTGCCCAAGAAAACATTCGCGATTTTCTTTTAAGTTATGTGGCTTCGCGCGGGCCGACCATTTTACTGACCAGTCATTATATGGATGATATCGCGCAACTTTCTAAACATCTGCTGTTGATCAGCCAGGGCGAAATTGTTTATCAAGGCAATGTGCAGGAATTTACCGGTAAAGCAGAACAAGTTAAAACCTTGGTGGTGCATTATCGCACAGAACTTGCCCAAGATTATTCAACCCCGCAAGGTGCCGTCCTGAAATCAGGACAGCGTGAACACCGACTACAGGTCAAAAGTCAGGATCTTGCCGAAACATTAACTTTCATCACGCAATTGGCGGAAGTTCATGATTTGAAAATCGAAGAAACGGATTTTGAAGATGTCGTTAAAAAGTTTTTGGAAAAGGAATCTAGGATTCTTTCGCCTGGCCATCGTAACGCAAGTCGAATACAGACTTAATTTTATTATCGAGGTCATCCTGCAGCCAATCTTGGCCAGTGGAATCGAAATGTTTTTGTGGTTTGCAATATTTTCGACTCGATCCGCCGGTGGGGATCAAAATATCAACGGCATGGGCATGAATTCCTATTTGGCTTACGCCCTATGGGCGGCATTTTTTGCGCGAATTTCTGCCAACTGGGCTTATGAATTTCGCATGTCCGATGAAATTGAAAGTGGTTCAATCAATAGTCTGCTGACAAAACCGATGTCTTTTTTCGAATATTATTTATTTCAATTATTGGGACACAAAGCCGTCACAACATTTTTTTCCTTGATGATCCCGCTTGCTCTGTCAATGGCATTGCCATGGCCGATGAACTTGAGCCGCATTCCACTGGCAATTATTTTGGTATTTTATTATTTGGTCTTGGTGCATTTAATTGCGATGTGTGTAACGACCACAGGATTTTTTATCAACCGCACGGGATCCATCACCGTAGCAAAAAATTTAATTCTTTGGCTGCTGACCGGCGAATTGGTTCCTTTGGATATAGTGCCTTCGCCGTGGAAAGAATATTTATTGGTCTTACCCTTTTCCAGTGGAGTTTATTATCCCGTGGCCTATATCACAGGTCGAATTGGTCACAGAGAAATGTTGACCGGGTTTTTATCAGTCACAGCGGGAATTATAGTTGTCGGAAGTTTTATGGTTTTTTACTGGCGCCAGGGTTTGCGCAAATACGTGGGAACTGGTGCCTAAAATGATTTTAGAAAAATTAAAATTACTAAAGAAATATTGCGGAATTTATTACAGCTTTTTCAAAGCAAGTCTAATTGCAGATTTAGAATACCGCGCAAACTTTGCCGCCAGAATTGTAACCGATGTGGTTTGGTATTTCGCCCAGATTATGACTTTTACAGTTTTATTCAAATACCGGCCCACCATTGGTGGTTGGAATTTGCAGGAAATGAATGTGTTCTTGGGAATTCTATTTGTGACCGACGCCTTTTTTATGATTATCCTTTACGACAATCTGGAAAGATTTTCCGACAAAATTCGCAAAGGCGATTTGGATTTCCTTTTGGTAAAACCGATCAATTCACAATTTATGGTCAGCTTTCAAAAACTGGCCATCGCCATTTTCGGAAATTTGCTGATCGGAACTGCATGGCTGTTATGGAGTTTTTCCAAATTGCCAAATCCCGAACCTATAAGATTATTGTGGTTGCTGATTCTGATTCCTTGCAGTTTCGGAATTGTGTATTCGATCCGGTTTATGATGTCATCTGTGGCTTTGATTTTTACCAAAACTGAAAATACTCAATTTTTATTTTATCAGTTGTATCGATTGTCGATGCGCCCTGATTCGATTTATTCCATCAAAGTTAGATATGTTCTAATGAGTGTCTTTCCCTTTGCGCTGATTGCCAGTGTTCCAGCTCGCGCGGTTTTATTCGAAGCAAACCCAATGCTTTTTGCATGGACTGTCGCAGTTACTATTATTTTAATTTATTTAAGCACCCGGTTTTGGAATTACTGTTTGAAGTTTTACACTTCGGCCAGCAGTTAGGGTTTACAAATCAGATTAAACCCAAAGCGGACCAAGCCATTGACCATGGCAACACAGTAACTCGACCGATTTTACGGGGACTTTTCTCATTTGAAATGCAAATAAGATCTGCCTTCGGAAAGTCTTTTTCAAAATGCACCAGATGGCGAAGGTGCCTTTCGTCGATTTTTTCTGCCGACTTGATTTCAACCAAACTTACGCGGCCATTCGGTCGTTCGATGATCAAATCGATTTCGACATCGTCCTTGGTTCTTAAATATGAAAATTTATAATCTAATTCATGGTATGAGTTCAGCCGATAGCACTCGTTGATAAACCAACTTTCAAAGGCATTCCCAAAGTCAGAAATCCTTTTTTCCATCGGTAAAGTTAATTTTTCATCAAGAGCTCGAACTATACCAGTGTCAAAAAAGTAAAATTTAGGCGATTGACGCTGTGATTTTCTAACTGACCGTGAATAGCTTTCTAAAAAAAATCCCAGGTTTGTTTCTTCTAGAATTTGAAAATAGCTTTGAATGGTTTTGTAATCTGCACCCGTGTCTTTCGATATATTTGAGTAATTGATCACTTGTCCATTCATTTGCGCAGCGATCGGCAGAAAACGGCGAAATGGATTTAAGTTTCGAATGAGCTGTTCCGCGACGACTTCTTCCTTGATATAGTTTTGCACGTAGGATTTTAAATACCGGGTTTTTTCTTGATCCGTTTCAAGCTCAAAAATGTTGGGTAAAGTTCCCCATCTTAATGCCAAAAGTAAATCAAATTTTAATCGAGCATTGTTTGAAATTTCCATAGCAGTAAAGGGAAACAACGAAAACATGACAGCTCGGCCCGCAAGCAAATTCGCCCCGCCTCTTTTTAGCTTTCGCGAACTTGAACCCGTTAAAGCAAACTTAAGTTTTTTAGATTCAATCAAAGAGTGCACGACATCAAGCAGAGCTGGCACTTTTTGAACTTCATCAATAACAACCCAACTGCCTTTTTTAAGGTGAGCAATTTTTTCTGCCAATAAGGCAGGACGAAGCGAAAGTTCCTGTTCAAGATCTGGATCCAGCAGATCAAAATAAGTAGCTTTAGATAGAAAATCTATATTTAAAATTAAAGTGGATTTGCCTGTGCCACGAGCCCCAAGCAAAAAAAAGCTTTGTGATTTTGATAGGTTAATCAGTCTTTTGACCATGATCCTAATTTTACCGCTATTTTAGTAGTATGGTCAAGTAGGCAAATAAAGGAACTATTTTTTCTCTAAACCAGATAGCGCCCGATCTCAGTTATATTTTTCGTAAGGCTTGCCGTCTTTGTTGGGATGATTGATCGCGCGCAGTTTTTGTTGGACGGTAAAATCTAATTTTTCTTTGGACGATTCAGTAACTACGATAGGCTTCACCGTAGGATCAACGCCTTCGGACCAAATCCGCAGCTGGTGATGACCAGCTGGAATTCCGGTGATTTTGTATTCACCATTTGCGCCTGTTATAAAGTATTTATTATTTTTCAAAACCAAAATCGAAGCAATCATTTGCGGATGAACATTACAAAAAATACTAATCAAACCTGGTTTATCAAAGGTCACTGTTTTTTCTTCTGGTTTTTTATACTGACCCAAATCAAATGCTTTTGCTGGTGAAGCCGACCAGGTGTGGTGGAAAATATCGTCTTTGTTTTGAAAGGTCACAGTGTCCCCAACGGTGACGGCCGAAACTCGAGGAACAAACATTTTATTTTCTTGACGTAAAAATAATTTCGGTTTGGCAGCTGATGTTGCTTCGTCAAAACCGGTTATATAAACAATAATACCGGCAGAATTTGCAGCTGGGGTTTCCTTTTTATCAACAGATTGTTGCAACAGCTTGATTTGACCGCTGACCTCTCCGGCCATAATCCTATTTGAAATCAGCAGCAAAGCTGCACATACTGACAAAGAAACAAAATACATATGCAAAGAATGAAAATTAAATTTCAATTTAAACTGCTCCTTGCCTTTATCGGGCTTATCTTTCTAATCATTATCCCACTGCTGTATCTTGTAAATGCAAAAATAAGCTCCGTCAGCGAAAGCAATATTGAAAAAAGCTTGCGGATTTCTGAAAAGGTTTTTGAAAAGCATGAGGAATTTCGCCGTCAATCTGCCTCGTCTGCAGCCGAGTCCTTATTGGCCAGCCAAGCCTCTATCCGAGCGATCTTGGGTTCCACGTCCACTTCCAGCGATGATCTTTTCGGAGACTCGCCACCGGCGGCGGCCCAGACTGCGGGACTTCAAACTACGAACGAGACTTTATTTTCATCCATAGAAAGTTTTGAACTTTATCAAGCTCACCCGATTTTTATTTTCACGGATGCAAAGGGAACTCTGTTGCTGACAAAAGTTTCGCCCAAAACTGTTGGATTGGATTTATCTGCCCTTCCCGTTGTGCGCGAAGCTTTGATGGGAAATGCTGCCGTTTCATATTGGGGAAGTTTAGACACAAAACTCAACTCGCTTCCCCTATTGCCTAAAACTGCACAGCCCACACTTTACGAAGTCTTTGCAAAACCACTTGTGTTTGGCGATTCCTCTGTCAAAGGAGTCATGCTGGTTGGTTTTCCGATCACGATTCAAGATTTGCAGGAGATTAAAAATATCTCGCAATCCGAGATCGCCTTTATTTCCGCAGGAAATATCTATGCAACTTCGCTGGATTTAAAATTAAACTTGAACGATCTAATAAAACCGACCGACACACAACTTTTGCATTTTACCCATGATGCAGAAGAATTTATTGGACTGCCCTCGCCACTGAAAGACAGTGATTCATCGATTCAGACGACAACGCTGATTTTTAAATCTAAAACCAAAGAACTGCTGGTTTATAGTGATTTGAAAAAAATCTTAAATATCATCGGGGCCATTGCAAGTGCGATCGCAATTTTTCTGGCATTTCTTTTAAGCGCCGAAGTTTCCAAAGCAGTCCGAGCCCTTATGCGTGGCGCCAAAGAAATTCAAGCTGGCAATCTTAATTACTTGGTTGAAATCAAAACCAAAGATGAATTTGCCGATCTAGGGGAATCTTTCAACAAAATGTCGGAAGGCTTACGAGAAAAAGAGTCGATTAAAAAAACTTTCAAAAGATATGTCAGCCCCAAAGTAGTCAACTCACTTTTAAGCGATGAAAATAAATTAAAATTAGGTGGCGACAAACGAGACCTGGTTATTTTTTTCTCGGACATTGCGGGTTTTACCACAATTTCAGAAGCACTTTCGCCGGAAGGAACCATTGATTTTTTAAATCAATATCTTTCTGAAATGGCCAAAATTATCGAAGCCTCGGAAGGTGTCGTCGACAAATTTATTGGTGATGCGATTATGGCTTATTGGATTGATCCACTTTCAAAGAAAAAAAATAGTTTACTGGCCTGTTCTGCTGCGTTGGAACAGCAAAAAATGATTGTTCGACTGAAAGAAAAATGGAGCGACAATCCGATTCTTTGTAATGTGGATGCCCGCATCGGCATTCACAGCGGTGAAGTGATCATTGGAAATATTGGTTCCGAAGAACGCATGGACTACACAATTATTGGCGACAACGTCAATACGGCATCAAGATTGGAATCCATCAATAAACATTATGGGACCTCAATTTTAATTTCTGAATCCGTTGCCAATGAAATCAAAGACAGTTTTATTCTTAGGGACCTGGACCTCATTAAAGTTGTTGGGAAAAAAAATCCCATTCGCATATACGAATTGCTTGGGAATATTCAGGATGCCAAAACAGAAACTACTGAAATGTTAAAACTTTTTTCCGCTGCTTTGCAAAATTACCGCGAAGGTAATTTCTTAGCGGCCCAAGCTGGTTTCCAGCATATTAAAAGTTTGCATACCAAAGATTTTCTCTGTGAACTGTATCTAACTCGATGTTCTGCACTGATTTCTAACCCGCCCCTACATTGGGACGGCGTTTACCAAGCAAAGGCAAAATAATGTTCACGAATTTAGTTTGTTTATTATTATTCGGCGCAAATATTGCACAGGCAACAGAGGCCGATTTATTTGGCGATCCATCCGCAAATAAAACTTCGGTGGCTAAGCTAAATGAAAATACTTCGCTGATGCTGTCAGGCAGTTTTGATTTCCGCGCGGTTCATACAGGCAGTGATGGCAACTGGAAAAATGGCGGGCCAGGAATTTCCAGTTATGGCAGTCTGCTGGGTTCCCCGAATAGTTCCGACACTAGTTTTAAAATACCTCGCATAGCCATGGTTGCCGATATGGTCGGTGATAAAAATCTTTCGGCACATTTACAACTGAATTACGATGACTTGCCGGACCCTCGACAAAATTCAACCAATCTTGGTTTAACCGAAGCCTTCGTTCAGTATTTAGGTGGGGAATGTTTTAAAATCCGCGCCGGAGTTTTGATTCCACCGGTATCGATGGAGCATTCTTCGCGATCCTGGAGCACGCGTTACAGTGTTACACCTTCTGCCATCAACACTTGGATTGGCGAAGAAATTCGGGTGAACGCTGTTGAATCCGATTTTTCGCTTTTTCATTCTGGCGAATCGGAATTGCATTTACTGATCGCGCCTTTTTCCAACAACGATCCAGCCGGTTCAATATTAGCCTGGAGAGGCTGGGCCCTGCATGATTACCAACATCGCATCGGAAGTCGTTTGCGATTTCAAAGTGATGTGCCAACCAGTTTATCCAGCAGCGGCTGGGACACTCCGTATAAAGAAATCGATGGGCGCATGGGGGTTTACGAAAAATTAGGTTGGAAATTAAATGATCAATGGCTGTTCGATGTTTTCAACTATGACAATATGGGTTCCAGTTCCAACCAAGATCCCAACAGTTTCGGCGGCGATTTCGCCTGGGCCACGCGTTTTACGGAATTTGGCATCGAGTGGAACCGCGACGGCCCACTGACCCTTGTGACACAATATCTTTTCGGAGGATCCAAAGCGCAGAACGCCACAACGACCGTTACCAATATTACTTATGATGCGTTTTATATTCTGGCTAGTTACCGAATGGCTGCCAAACACCGAGTGACATTGCGTTTCGATAATTTCCATGTCGTCGATCAAGATTTTTTTGCGGATAATAACAGTCAGACAGGAACTGCTCAGCTGATTGCGTATTTATATAGTGTCACCGACAACCAAACACTGACGACTGAATATCTGCATCCAGAAACTCACCGCCCAGGAAATACTGGCAGCAACAGCGATCCCAGCGACGATATTTTTCAGGTCAATTACCGGTTGTTGTTTTAGCTAATTTTTCTTTTTCATAGAGCCTCCTATTTAAGGCCCCTAGGTATCAACATCTTTACAAGCCTGTAAAAAAATCGGGGAAGAAGCCTTGCGACTTCTTCCCCACAAATCAGGTTCGGTAAGTTATAAGCCGGATTCTGTATCCGTTGCGGTTCCTGAAACTGCAACGAACGGCGATCATTTCTCTGGGACCAAAATTACTTTTGGCCTCTAGCGATCTGACCCGGAAGTCCAACCCGGAACAGGTTGTGCTGATGATTTGACTCGCCAGCAGCGCTTCCCTATTTGATCTTGCTCTACGCAGAGTTTGGCTGTTTTCACTCCAGCAGCTTCCCTTCAGTTTCCCGTTCCCAACCGAAGGATCAATGCCCTGGACATTCTTTCTGTTCCACTGTTCCTCGCCTTACGACGGAAGGTGATTACCCTTTGCGCTATCCTATAGAGTCCGGACTTTCCTCTACTGCCAAAAAATATGGCCGCAGCGATCACCCGCTTACCGTTTTGCAATCTAACAAAAATCTGACCCGAATGAAAGCACGATCGACACAATTTAACTTTGCCAAAAGTTGCAGGCTCGGTAAGATGACCGCATGAAAACATTTCAGATCATTATAAGCCTGTGCTTTGGATTTTGTTCCATCGCCATGGCCAACGAAGAAGCCAAAGGACACCGAGACAATACGGCCCTTTACCCACCAACAGTTAAAAATGCGGAAAAAAGCACAGCGCCGGCGCCGCCGCAATTGCAGCATCCAGAATTTATGGCCAAGGTTCCCACCGCCACTAATTTAAAATGGGCAGCCTCGGAAACCGCCGACGTTTATCATTTGCAAGTCGCCACCGATGCCAATTTCAAATGGCTGCAAGTTGACGACCACAATGTTAAGCAAACAGAATTCAGTTTAAAAAACCTAGAGCCAGGAAAAAAATATTACTGGCGAGTCGCCGCCTGGAAAAACGGAAATATGCCTGGCACCAATAAAAGTTTCTTCGCCAGCTCGTCTTTCACCACGGTTAAAGGAGAGTAAAAATGAAAATATCTGAAGAACAAATCTTGTCCGCGCTGAACTGGCGTTATGCTGCCAAACAGTTTGATACTGAAAAAAAGATTTCTGCCGATGATTGGAAAGTTTTGGCCGAATCTTTGCGACTGACCCCATCATCTTACGGATTGCAACCTTGGAAATTTATTGTGGTGCAAGATCCTGCAACACGAAAACAATTGCGCGAAAAAAGTTGGAACCAATCGCAAGTGACCGATTGCTCGCACTTTGTGGTGCTGACCCACCGAACTGAAGTCAAAGAATCCGATATTCAAAAATTCATTGATAAAATTATCCAAGTTCGCGGCGTTACCGCGGAAAGTTTAGAAGCTTACAAACAGGGTATGACCGGCGATTTGGTTCGCGGGCCAAGGTCGCAGACCATTATTCATTGGGCTGAACGTCAGACTTATATTGCCATGGGATTTTTAATGGAAACTGCAGCCCTAATGAAAATAGACACTTGCCCAATGGAAGGAATCGATCCTGCCAGTTACGACGAAATTTTAGGATTGAAGTTTTCTGGTTACAAAACCATCGCGGCAGTTGCCTGCGGATACCGTGGTGCCAAAGATCCTTTGCAACAGGCGAAAAAAGTTCGCTTTGATGTTCAAGATATTTTTGAGTATCGATAAGGATTAACAACTGATTTTACTTAATACTTTTGAAGTTCAAAAAACTTTTTCTGGCAAAATTCTTTTCGATAACTTAAGTTTCGGAATTGACGAAGGCGAACGTGTTGGCCTTGTTGGCCCCAATGGTGCTGGCAAATCTACTTTGCTAAAAATTCTTTCGGGGCGCATGCCGCCCGATGGTGGCAAAGTAACTGCGCGCAAAGGTTTAAAAATTGGTTTTTTAGATCAGTCCCCAGAATTTGCCGAAGACGATACAATTTTATCTGCGATGCTGTCCAGATTTGATGATCCAACTGATTATTATGCGCCTGCCTACGAGTGGTTGGGGAAATTAGAACTGACTCAATTTGGGGAAGAATTTTTGGTTTCCAAACTTTCCGGCGGCTGGAAAAAACGAGTGGCCTTGGCGCGCGAATTAACCGCGGGGCCTGAATTACTGTTGCTGGATGAACCCACCAACCATTTGGATGTGACCAGTATTTTGTGGCTGGAAGAATTTCTGAAAACCGCCCCTTTTTCAATTATGATGGTCACCCATGATCGTTTATTTTTACAACGAGTGATCACACGAGTGATTGATTTAGATCCGCGCAATCCGAATTATTTATTAAGTGTAAACGGCGATTACGCCCAATATGTCGAAACCAAAGAACAACTTTTGGCAGGACAAGTTCAGCGTGAAAAAGTTCTGCGCAATACTTTGCGCCGTGAAACCGAATGGCTGCGCCGCGGGGCCCAAGCCCGTCAGACCAAACAAAAAGCCCGCATTGACAGCGCCCACGATTTATCCGGCGACGTTGACCGCATCAAAGAAAAAAATGCGGCAAGATTAGTCGACATTGATTTCGGCGGACAAGACCGATCCCCACAAAAATTAATTTTGGCAAAAAAGATTTCCAAAGCCTTTGGCGAAAAAAATCTTTTTGAAAATTTAGATTTACTGATTTCCCCGAAAACTCGTTTGGCATTACTGGGACCCAATGGCTGCGGGAAATCCACCTTGATTCGCACTTTGCTGGGTTTAGAAAAACCCACCACGGGAAAAATC
>JBBQHD010000058.1:0-16739 GCA_038323665.1 Bdellovibrionales bacterium | reverse complement strand
AATATAAAAACATAAAAAAATTAATTTGAAAATCTTTGCTTATGCGCATTCACCCAACGGGTGAAAATGCAAATCTGCAGCAATACCTACAGCAGCAATCAATTCAGCAGGAAATCCTCGCGGCTATCCGCGGATTTGGGTGTTTTGGCTCGCTGCGCTCGCATTTTGCTGTCAACCGTGAAGAACCCGATATGATTATCACATGAGGCGATTTACTAAAGAATTGAAAATAATATTTGCGATATGCCTTTCTATTTTTATCGTCGTCAAGGCGACGCGAACTTTTTTTATTGAATATATTGTTACCCCATCTGCTGCAATGGCTCCAACAATTTTGCCTGGGGACAGAGTGCTCGTTAATTTACAATTCAATGCGCGAAATATGAAACTCGGAGAAATTATTGCGTATGAAGTTGGGGGCCGGCTTTATTTATCACGCGTTGTTGGTCTTCCAGGAGATCATCTGAAATTGCTTCCCAACGGGGTGATTGAGCGAAATTCCATTGTTTACAATGAAGAGGGCATCTCTAACTATAGTATATTCAAGAGCCTAAATGAGCGACTGCGAAGCGACACCTATAGCTCGCAAACGCATAAGCTCATTAGGTCAAAAATTGGAAATGAATTGGCAGAGCTTGTCTTCGAAGCCGATCGCAAATCTTGGAGGCTAGTTAATGAGAACCTCTATCTTAGCAACGATCAATATTATGTAATTGGTGACAACCGTTTTTTTCATCCCGAGGCTCAATCTCGCGGCCTCATAAAGCTGGGGCAAGTTAAGGGAAAAGTATTTTCCATTTTTTGATCCAGCGTAAACGCGCCAGCTCCGTCAATTCGAGTTGCTCTTTCTTCCAAGCGACAATTAAACTTAACTTAGAAGTAAGTGGATCTGGTTCGACAATATTCGCCGGACCTCCACCATTTCACAGGCACACCGCCCCTGTTCAACTTTCGTTTTCCCGTTTGTTGGTTTCACAATGTTTTGGCTTGCGTTCGCGCGTTTCCATCATCAACCGCGAAGAACCCAATTTAGTTCGGCGTCGGAAGTGCTCGCGGTTTATTCGACTTGAGCGCGCGATCAACAGTTAGGAATCCTCTTTGTTCTTTCTCAAAACCTCCATCACTTGTTTTTCAAAACTAAGGTTCTGAGGTGCTACAAAAATTTTAACCAGCCTTATCAAAAACCTTCCATAATCTTCCGATGTCTTCTTTGAGTAGATTTATTAAAAAAGTTGTCAGTGGTTTATTTTGCGATTGCGCCAGTTTTTTTGCTTGATTAAAAGTTTCGGCACTAAGTCTCATATTAACTTGCTTGGATTGAACCAACGGAATATTTTTTCTTTGCGAAGCCTGTGCAGTGATAGCTTCAATTTGTTTTTCAGTTAAAGTTTCTAACTTTGATTTTCTATTATTTTTTTTCATATTTTTTGCCCTTTTTATTTTTTCTTCTGTAAGCATTAATAACCCCTAATATTTCCATTTCATTTCCCTCGATAAGCCAAATCAATCGAAACGTTCTTTTCTTTCCCGAATCATCTGACCTAGTAATATCAGCTGCATAGTAATCAATCCCATCCGTTGATGAATCAATTGGAAAACTAAGACCATCTAAACTGATAACAAGTTCTAAAATAATCTCATCATTTAAATAATGTGAATGCTTTTTCGAGGCTAAGACAAATAAAAGGCCTTTTGGGCTGATGGACAAAGTATCGGGCGGCCCAGACAGGCTTGAAATTGGGTTAATTCCGATAAGATTCCTTATGCTGCAGGCCCTTGGGTTAACCTAAATTCTGTTTAAATTGCCCTTTGCTACTTTTGTCAGGCATGCCATCGTTACCGAAATTTGGGCTCTCCGGCTCTTTCGGTCGTTGTAGGAGTATTCAAAATCTCAAAGATCTTCTTCGATATCAGCAGCTTTATTTAATGATTTAATTTTTGCATTCTTGGCGATTTTTTTACTGATCATCCGAAGATTGGTTTTTTGAATATTAAACTCAGTTGGATTATACGGACCACTCCAATCTAAAAACTCTTTATGTCTTGCATGTTTACGATTTGATATTGCTTCCTTGTACTCCGTAAAACCGCCAATACCCCCACAATCCTCGGGCGGACAAGCGCTTTTGCCGTCACGACAAACTGGATAGCGAAGACTGGATACTGCTTGAACTTCTTTTTCAATTGAAATTTCGTGCTTCCAGCCATCACCAAAATCGTACATATAAATAAAAGTAGTAATATTCTGTCGAACAAGGTCTCTAATTTTTAACTTTTTATCGCTTTTCCATTCTTCAAATTCATCCTCCTCAATATTTCCATATTCAAATCCATTAACTTGAAAAAGATGCAGGTGGTAGCATTGCCACCCCATCGCTAAATTGATGGCCCAGGAAAGTCCATTTAAACTCATGTCAGAAGTTACCTCTAAAGTGCGCCATACGAGAGGATTAGTTCCCATTAGTTTAATTTTGATTTGGTAGGCCGTTATTTCTTGCGCCATCTTTATTTTCCTTTTTAACGAACCGACTCATCGCTCTTTCTCTATCCAACTTTTAGCTTTAAATTTGGATCAAGTTTTTCATACAAGTTGATCAACCTATCTGTTGAAAATTCTTCGAGGCGATTGTGTAAAATCTTGCTGATTTTCCCTTCGTCAATTCCAAGGGTCTCTGCCATTTCCCGCTGGGATATTTTTTTTACTAAAATATATCCCACAAATTTCTGTTGGATTTCATGACGAAATTTTTGTAAAGGCGTCGGATTTGCTGGGGGTGCGAGAGTCCCTTCAGCTTTTTCTAACTTTTTCAAGACTCGACTGATTTCAGCTTTGCTGGGAAAACCCATAATTACCTCCGATAAGCGTTTACTACCCCGATGTAGATTTGATCATCTTCAAGTAGCCAAACTAATTTATAATACTTTCCATTCAGCTCGATTTGATCTGTTGCAAAATATGAAAAAGGCGCATTAAGCTCATCTGGAATTATAACTTCTCCATCCAGAGTCTTGACCAACTCAAGAATGATTTCGTCACTGATACTTTCAGAGTGTCTTTCCTCATAGTGGGGGTCGATTATAACCTTAGTGATCCGTCTATGATTTACAACAATGCTGATGCCATACTCGCGACGATTCATACTTGTGCATCATATCAAAGTTTGCCATATTTAGCAAGCTTTTAAATTATGGGTTTCCAACTAAGCTTGTTCTATGATCTCTTCCAAACCACAAGCAAATCTAACTTCGAAGTAAGCGGATCTGGTTCGACAACATTCGCCTGACTTCACCATTTCACAGGCACACCGCCCGCGTTCAACTTTCGTTTTCCCTTTTGTTGGTTTCACAATGTTTGGCTCGCTTTTTCAAAATGATGAATCGGGAAAACCCGTGTCCTCTATTTTTACCGTGAATTTCGATCCCGGCCGCGAGTTAAAATATTTCGGTTCGTTGATTTTAAGCTTGGGAATCATTTTATTATTTTGGCACAGACTCACTAGGAAAAAAGATTCTTAGATAAAGTGCTAGGCCACAGTCCTGAAACATTAAACTGCCATTTATTTAAGCTTTCAGACTTTGATTTCATAACTAATTGACTGTGTTTGGATCTTAATTTTAAAAGTAAACAAACTTTTTCTAATTAGGAGGTCTTATGCTATTCCGAATCATGCCACTGGTCTTGTCTGCTGGATTTTTAATTTTATCCTCATCTGCGTTCGCGAAAAAAAGCTGTTATGCCAAAAACTACAGTGCAGATTTTTTAGCTCGAAATCCTCAGCAGCAAGTTACGGCTATGTATTTTTTGAGCGTGAACTCCGGAGATGAGTTAGGCGGATTTCTTGCTGTGAATACGCGAAGCACAAACCAATTAGTTACAGATGGTTTAAAGTGTAACTATACCAGCTCGGGAATTGCTTGTTCGTCCGATGAAGATGACAATAACGAAGGCTTCGACGTAGATGGTAAAAATAAAGTCGGAGTTGTCGTCGACATTGCAGAGGGAAGTCACATGAAGTTTTATAAAAATGGAATGCGCGACGGCGAAAGTGGCAAAGCGCCAAGTTTAAGACTGCGGGGCTCAAGCAGCATAAATTATAGCCTCTCGCCAGTATCAGTATCATCTTGCAATTCTTTTATGGGATTGGTCGATTAGAGATTATTTTTTTAAGACGCCCGCATTTTTCACAGTTCTGCGCTTTTGAGTTTTTTCACGAAAGGAAATGAACTCAGTATGCATGTCCATTGCGTGTGCGCTCCATTCCAATGGAATTCGTGCGGCCTAGTGAAGTTAAACCAGATTAACTGACTTCGAAGTTTGGTTGCCTTCATTCAGTTGACGATCGCTTTATCTGCAAGCAATTCTAAGCCAATGGTAGAAAAAATCCTTCATTTTTGGTTTGAGGAAATCACCCCTAACCAGTGGTATGAAAAAAATAAAGATATCGACAATCGCATTCGCGCTCAATTTTTAAGTACTCACGAACAAGCTGCTCGGGGTGAAACTGCCGGTTGGCGATCGACACCGCAAGGTCGACTTGCCGAAATCATTGTGCTCGATCAATTTTCCCGAAATATGTTTCGAGATCATTCCCAAGCGTTTGCGTTTGATGCGTTGGCATTAGAACTGGCTCAAGAAGTTGTGCGGGTAGGAGACGATCAGAAACTTTCAGCAACGCAAAGACAATTTATTTATTTGCCCTATATGCACAGCGAAGACCCACGAATTCATGAAAAGGCGTTGGTGCTATTTAATCAACCAGGCTTAGAAGAAAACTTAGAATACGAACATCATCATAAAAAAATCATTGATCGCTTTGGTCGCTATCCCCACCGCAATCAGATTTTGGGGCGTGTTTCTACGCCAGAAGAAATTGAGTTTTTAAAAGAAAAGTTCTCTTCATTTTAAGGTGCAACAATGAATTCATGTCCTGCTTTGAGTAATAAAATTGTTGAAAGAATTTGTGCAAAACTTTCTGCGGATGAAAGTGCAAAGCCGTCCTTAGATTCTTTATCACAAATTTATAAGAATTGGTGTCTGCGCGTTCCGTTTGATAATATTCAAAAACGAATTTGGATATCTAAGGGCGGGACCGGAGTTGCTCCAGAAATGGATCCCAATCAGTTCTTTCAAAATTGGTTACAGCATGGAACAGGTGGAACTTGCTGGCCAACAAGCAATGCCCTGATGTCTTTACTAAAAACTTTAGGATATTCCGTTCAAAGCATTGTTGGAACTATGATGGTTCCGAATGCTCGTGAGATTAACCACACATCAATCCTTTGTCGACTTGAAGGGCAAGATTATTTAGTCGATACATCATTAGCGACAATAGAACCGATGCCTCTCAAAAATAATTTTACTTTGCGAGAATCTTCACCCATTTTTAAAATTAATTTACAAATTTCTGATAACGCCTACGACGTCTTTTGGATGGTGCCACACAAAAGAGATGCTCCGATTGCTTTTCATTTTCAAAAACCTTCTGAGCCTATTGGCTGTGATTTTTTACAAAACCGCTATGCGCAGATGTCAAAAGGTGAAGGGATTTTTAACGACGGCTTGTATGCGCGCAGGCGTTTAGAAAATTCAATTTTATTGATAAATCGTACCAAAAAAACCTCAATTGATTCTGAAAACCAGGTTATTCAAGAAGACATTTCAACTCCACAAAGACGCAAACAAATTTTAGTTACAGAGTTTGGAATTAGTGAAGAGCTATCGGCTGCTTTGCCAGCTGATGGAAGTTTTATTTAATTGTAATTTAGATACAATTTACTGACGTCGAATAAGCTGATCGCACTCATCATGCTACAAAAGATTTTTATTGGCATAGTTGCCATATGAAAAAATTAAATCTAGCCTCCTGCTTTTTGCTGTGTCTTGCCATTTCAAGTTGCGTCACGCAGCCGCCGCAATCACAAATAAGCCACCAAGAAAAATATAGTTTCAGCTCTTGATTTTCGGTTACGAGCTTAATCCAGGGAAAATTTTGTGTTCAACTATGGCTGTTGAGTTGCGTGAAAAAAAATTAAAAGCGGTGTCTGAGCCTCGAGATGATTCGACCCACGCTTTTGCTTTTTAATAATTTTACCAGATTCATTTACTCCAAGAGTTGCACTGAGCACTGGAATTCAAGCACTGATAAAACGTCTTATCTTGATACGCTGACGAATGAAGTTTAAGTCTAAGGTCCAGGCAACCGATAAGAAGTTATGCGAAAAACCGCAATTTATTTAATCAAAACTAGTTTAAAGCTTGCGCAAACCGCCGTCGTTGGCATTGCACTGCTATTAGCTACAGGTTGCGGTTATGTTAAATCTACTGTGACCCCTGTTACGGCGATTCTTTCTTCGATTACTAATTCAGTCTGTAATTCCACCAATCAAAACAGCACACCTTTTTCTGGCGGTGACGGATCCAGCGTAAGCCCATGGATCATTTGCGGAAAAACTCAGTTCGATTATTTGTCGACTCACTCCGCCTATTGGGCAGATTATTTCATTCAAGGTGCTGATGTTGATTTCGCGGGAACAAGCCCCGGTGGTATCGTCGGTGACGGAACAACTGCATTTACCGGAGTATACGACGGCGGTTCCTACAAAATAACTGATATGGATTTGGACCGCTGCCCTGCTGGGCATTTAGACCCCGATCCATTGTGTTTAAGTTATGTTGGATATTTCGGTCGCACCGTGGGTGGACAAATAAAAAATTTAACTTTTCAACCAAAGCTTGCCAATAAATTCCGCGGAGTAAACTTCGTGGGTTTAATTGGTTACGCAGATCAAACTGTTTTTACCAATTGCACTTGGGTGATTGATCCAGCTGGAATGAACATCTGGGCTTATAATTGGATGGGCGCGCTTTTTGGATATTTAGATACTCCACAAGTGTTTGATTTTAACGGAGCGACCTTTGCTAACATCACAGTGACGATTCCAACAGATACTATAACGGCGGCAGGGATTGTTTCAGAACTTCGTCATGCAACATTAAAAAATTTCACGGCAAGTAATATTACTATCAACGCAGCAAACTCAACTTCTTGGGGCGGAGGCATTGTCGGACTCATGGTCAGCAATACAACTTCACCTGCGGCACTGAAAGATATTACTTTAAATAATTTTTCAATCACCAATGGTGGCGCCAGCGGTTATATCGGTGCCTTTGTCGGTTACTATGGTCAACCTCGTTGGGTTGCTGCAGACCCAACCAATGGAATTTGTGGGCCTACTGGCGGAATTTGTTTTCAAAATTTGCATGCAACCAATGTAACGATCAGTTCACAAACCAACGGAATATGGAATCGCTATCAAGCTGGTGCAATTGGACAACTGGATGGCAATCAACTTTTGGGTGTCGATGGAACCGGCGTCGACAATGTAACGGTAACGGGACTTTCTATTATCGAAAATGGTGGATCAGCAGGACATGATATGGGTGGAGTCATGGGCGGTTCTGTCAATGCAACTTTGACCAGACTTTCTTCGGCAGGAAGCATAGTTTCTGGAAACGCATTAGGCGGAGTCATTGGAACTTTAACTTCCGGAACTTTAACGAACGCCTATTCAAGCGTTTCCATTACTGGATTAAATTCTAATTTAGGCGGCATCGCAGGAGGCTAAACGACCCTTCGGTGTAATTTTCACACCGGTCACGATTAAGAATTCAGAAAACTCAATGCCATCTTTATAAGCCACAGAATGTTGTCCCTTGGTGTAGTTCGGTCCAAAATAAAAAGTAAGCCCAGCAATTCGTGTCTCAAATTTTTTCGATAAATAAGTTGATACCGAGCCTGTGCCTTGGTCGCGATGGCCCGCATATCCTCGTATCATCAAAGCAAAACCCTGACGGAATCGGATATCAGCGCCGGCACCAGCCCACCAAACATTAGATCCCTTAGCGCCGGTTACATACAAAGTAATTTGTTTGGTTTCATACATCATTTTAAGCAAAGCAGTATTTAATTGATAAAATCGTAAATGGTCTCGGTAACGATCTTCGCTTAAGGAAACGATGTCTGCGACCAATTGTGTTCCATCGATAAAAGGTAAACGGTTGTGAAAGATATAAGCGTCCACAGAAACTTTTGCAGTTCCAGTGGCAAGATCTTTAGAATTCTTTATTTTTACTTGTGAGTAAGTTGTCGCATAACCGAAGTGAATGGCACCAGTTCCCACAGTGCTAGTTAAAGCTTCCGTGCGATCATTGGTGGCAAGTAGGTCAGAAGATTTATCGTTAGAACCTTTGACTTCCAATTTTCCAACTTCCAAAAACACCACGCTGATATTGCCATCTTTGTGTTCGTTGACTCGCGTATAAGAAACGGCAACTTGCTGGAAAGTGGTTTCCAGCTGCAGATGATTTAAACGGCTGTCAATTTCATCCCGTTTTTCCTGGCGAACCAAATTAATTTGCGCTTGCGTTTGACTTCTAGTTGCTTCGATAGTTGCAACAGCCACAGCAAGTTTTGTTTCACCCACAAGTCGTGCTTGAGCAAGTTGTTGTTCCAGAACAGTCAAAGCCTGCGCTTGCACGCGCAAGAAAAATGCCTGCTGAGCCTCCGGCGAAAGTGTTCGAAGATCAGGATTGGCTTGTATTTGCGCCAAGATCATTTGATTAATCGAAGCCGTCCCTGCAGCGCGGGCCTGAGATATTCCAGATTCCAAAGCTTGGTGACCAAGCGCAACCTGCGCATTGGCGGCAGCAATGCCCGCAGCCAACTGTCCTTCCGCAATTTCAATTTTAGTTTCTAATATCTGATTCAATTTATCCTGAGTGCTGGATTTCAATAAAGTTGGAACGGCAGAAACCTGAACTTGAAATTGGAAAATATGTGTGATCTTCCCATCAATAGTTTCAGCATCTTGAATTAATTTAGCAAAATTCAAATCCACATTCGACTTGGCCACATTTAAACTATCAGTAGTTCCATAAAAAGTTTTAGTGTTTACCCCAACCTGAGTAATAAAACTATTTTGACTGAAGGCCAAAGCTGAAAAGCTAGTGACTAATGCAAGCAAGGAAAATTTTAGAAACATAAATGATTTCTCCGTTTGGTAAGAAAATTGTGTTTTCTAGTTATAAAGTAAAGTCAGGAAACTTTCCCATTTTTTTTGAATAATCAATTCTGGAGTGAATTTATTTCTTAGTAATGACCGTATGTTCGTCACAGGCTTGAACTAGTGCCGCTCGAGTCTTAGGGATTTAAATTACAAATTAGGATTAAATTATTTTAAATTTACAATTGAAGAGCCAAATCAGACAGGGCGTTTTCCGCAAATACCTCAACGAAGCCGGAGGCGTCCGCCCTAATGGGCGGTCGTTGGAGGGCAGGAGCCCGCGTTTTGCGGAAAGCGCCCTGTCTGATTTGGCTCTTCAATTGTAAATTTAAAATAATTTAATCCTAATTTGTAATTTAAATCCCTAAGACTCGAGCGGCGAATTGTAATTCATGCAAAAATAAAATCAATGGGTTAAATGCCCCTAATCCCTCAGCAATATTTGCTGAGCCCGCATTTATTTGCCAGTAGAGCAGTTGGGGAAGTTGGTTTCAATTTTGCTATTCTGTCTGTCTATATAATAGGAGGACCTATGATTGACCGAAAAGTAAAACGCGAAGACATTCTTTCCGATTTAGAATTCACGGAATTTGCCGGCGCTACTCACACAAATCCAACCGAAGACAGTCCCGGAGACTCTGCCGAAAATCTAGTCGAAGAAGTTTTAGTCGGAATGGAATATGACGAAGAAACTTTAGAAGATACCGACGCAGACGACGAAGACGCGACCGAAGATGACGAAGAACTGGAAGATGATGAAATTGAATTGTCAGCAGATGCAGCCACTATTGGCGAGTCAGAACTAGACGAGCAAGATTTAATTGATGATCTCAGCGACGAACAATTAGCAACTTTGTAAGTTATCCGGTTGTCAGCATCCCGCAAGAAATTCCCGTAATGGTGGTTCTTAAAAGTTGCAGATCGCGTTTTTTCTTGGCAATGATTTGCAAAAGATTCAGCGGATGAATCATCGGGGAACGCAACATAATGCTTTCACCCAGCCAAGGGCGGAACCATAAAAAATCTTTGTGAACACAAAGTTCAAAAAAACATTTTTTAGTCAACTGCAATTCAGTTTTAAATTCTTGATAAGCAGACAAAATTTGCAGTTCGGTAAGCCCACTATTTTGCAAATACATTTTCCAAACACTCAGCTCAATTTTAGCCAAAGTAAAACCCAGCGCCTTAATATAAGACGTAAAAACAGGGTCATGCAAAAAAGCCTTCCGCAATAATTTCCTATCGGCGGCAGTTGCCTTCGCCCACGCAGATCCGACCCCCCACCAAGTTGGGAACAGCACTCGGGTTTGCGTCCAGCAAAGCACCCAAGGAATCGCCCGCAAATTTTTAACGCTCAGTTGAACAGAACGTTTACTTGGACGCGATCCAATTTTTAAAACTTTTAAATAAGAATAGGGCGTTGCAAGTTCAACCACTTTTAAAAATTCTGCAGATTGAATATTTTTTTGGTAACAAGCTGAAATATCAGCAGAAAATTTTTCTACCGCGGGATTTTTAATGGAACGAAAAGGTTTATTTAAAATCCTCGTGGCATTTTCATTGATTTTTTCCAGCTGCCGTCTTGCGATGGCCGGAGTGGCAAAATATCTTTCAATCATTTCCCCTTGCACGGTCACCTTATAATAGCGCAAAGCAGACTTGGGCCACCAAGCGGTTTGATCTTCGATGGATCCGCCACCGCGATCGATGCTGCCGCCCGAACCATGAAAGAAAATCGGAATCAAACCTGCGCGCTCGCAAATCTTTTCTAATTTTGGCAATCCTTCTGAAATGGCAAGACGACTTGCCAAAACACCGGCTTCTTTCGCGGAATCCGAATAACCCACCATCATTTCTAGACGGTTTTTCCAGTTTTTGTGCATGGCTGCTTTTAATTTTACATCCGCGATCATTGCAGAAATAATTTTTTCTGAATCGCGCAAAGACTTTGCTTCTTCAAAAAGAGGAATAATGGGCAAGGGCATGCCACCAAAAATGCTGCGCTGAAATTCGCCAGCTGCGCGAATGTGCTCAATCGATGAAGTCATGCTGATAATAAAACCGCGCACATACCACTTCGGATCGCCACCACGAGAAATTCTTTCCAAAGCAGAAAGCATTTTGTAAATAGCCAAAGGCTTTCTGGCGTTAGTGGCCGTCATTAACACGGCAGAGTCTTCACGGAATTCCAAGGGCACCGCCAGGGCCGGAAAAGTATGGATAAGTTTGCTGAGTCTTTCGATGCTGGGGTGCTGCGCTCCAACCAATTTCAAATAGTCTGCTTTCAATGCGAAAAATTGATCACGAAAAATTTGTATTCTTTGTGCATCAGAAATTTTTATTTTCTTCAAGTTTCGTAAAACTTTATTGATATCTAAAACATTTTTTTGTAATTTAACTGCAGAAAATACTTTCAAAGTTCGACGAACTTCAGAAAGATTTTTTTCAGCTTCAATCAGTAATTTTCTGCGGGACAATTCTAGGCTTTGTAAAAAAGTTTTTTCATTCACCCCTGGATGACCATCTTTGTCTCCGCCGACCCAGCTGCGCACATAAACGGGCAAGTTCACATTGTCGTCCCGGAACAACAGTGAATAAATATGTTCAGCTTCGTCTTTCACTTTGGGCTTGCGACTTCGGACGATCGGTGTGCGCCAAGCAATTTCCAAAGCATGCCACAAATCATTTTTTTGTTTTTCTGTAAACTCGATGCTTTCAGAATCTGTGCAATCCAAAATTTCGATCAACAGATTTTGTATTTGGTGAAAGATATAAATATTTTGCGGGGACCGCGCCTCGGTCGGATGGGCGGTTAAAACATAAACAATGGCCTGGGGACTTTCCTTCGCAATCACTTTCTGACTAGTTTTGCGTCGATGTAAACTTAAGCGATGACTGCGGTAAGAATTCTCGCAGACATTCATAAGTTCCAGCATCAGGGTAAAGGAATGCGCGATCTCTGACTGTGATTTCGGTGGCAGGTCTTCTAACATCTGCAAATTTTTTTGCAGACAGATAAAACGTTTTTGTTCCGACAGTAGTCTTAAGTTAGCCATACTTTGCCGCAGGTTTTCGATGCTTTGAAAACTTTGATCACCCAATTCGCGACGGATGACTTCGCCGAAAAGTGCAACAGACTGGCCGACTAAGCTGCGAAGTTTTTTTGGAAGTTGCATCGGGTGAATTTAAACTGACTGAAATCAAAAGACAAACTGAACTCTGGAAATACTTTGTTTTCACAAATAAAAAACGCTGCGTTCCTTCTGCAGATTTCGATAAATCAAATCTTGAAATGCATTTAAGGCAGCAGGCTGTTCCACGCGAACTCCATTTAAATAGAAGGTCGGCGTGCTTTCAACACCGCTGTGCAGACCTCCAAGAAAATCGCGCTGGATCCGCCCCAGAAGATCTTCACGGTTTAAATCGAATAGAAATTGATCATAATCCAAACAGAGCCCACGCATAAAGTCCCCCAAAGTTTCAGTCGAAAGGTGATCCGAGTTTTCTAACAACAGATGGTGCATTTCCCAAAAATGCGCTTGCTGGGCAGCCGCTTCGGAACACAAAGCCGCAATTTGCGAATTTGCATGAATCTTATCCATAGGAAAATGTCGATAGACGAAACATATTTGATTGCGAAACTCATTCAGCAAATTTTCAAGGATGGGCAAAGTGGATGTGCACCGAGGACATTCAAAATCCCCATACTGCACCAACATAACCGGCGCATCCAAAGGACCCAAATGATGATCTTGTTCGCTCACTGCTAGTTTTAATCTGCATTCAGCCATAATCAAACGCTCCAACAAATTGTAACAAAATTGATGGTGCAACAAATAAGCCGAACTCAAAGAAAAAATAAATCGGTCTAAGCTGAAAATTTGCCCCAATTTATCTTGCAGATTTAATCGGCGAGGTAAAAATACCGATCAATCTAAAATTCCCGCCGTGGCGATAAAGGAAAATAAAAATCCTTCATTGCGATCTCGAGCAAATTCAGCGCCGCGGTTTTGTCCCTCAACTGCAAAGTGCATCAACTGCACAATCGGGTAAAACCGATCGGCATCATCCGGAAATGCCAACCAAATACCGTAGGAAGTATTGCTGACATCGTTGCCACTGGCGCTCGGTCCATACAAATACTGATTGTGCGCAGGATCACCCACGCCAGCTGAAACCACTAAATTAGGTTCGATGCGTTTTTTAATCCAATTACAGTTAAACTCAGCAAGTTTAACTTTTGCTCGTGCTTCGAAATAATTTCCCCAATGCTTGTAAATATCTTTGGAATAATTTAAATCCAGTTCTGCCAAAAAATGATCATTGTAACCCGGAAAGAAAAACTCAACGCTGTTGGTGGATTCGTAAGTATCATCCCGTCGCGGTCCAGCCTCACGGATCGAAGAATAGGCCGGAAACAAGGGTTTATCGGTGATAGAAACAAGCCGAGTTCTTAAACGAATGCTATCGCCGTAAACAAAATCACGGTAACCGATTGAATCGCCTAAAAATTCCAACTTATCATCAAATAAAAACACACTGACCACAGGATCAATTTGAAAATCGCGGTATAGAATGACCCCGCGCCTTTGCAAGATCGAAGAAAATCGCGCACCCAAATTCACACTGCTTAAAGTTCCCTTGTGCGGGTAAGTCGCGAAACAATCCAGCGATCCAAAAAATGCTAAATAAACACCTACGAAAAATCTTAAAGAATTCTTTGTATTCATATTTGAATTGTAGGATTGAATTTCTAAAACAAGCAATGCTTAGTTCAAAAAGTAATTTTTAATATTCGCGCATTCCATGAGCACGCGACTCAGAAAATCCCGACCCAGTCATTTCAATAAACTCGGCATTTTCCCGCAGCTCTAAAAGATTGCTGGCGTTTAAATAACTCATCCCACTGCGAATGCCGCCGACAATTTCTTGCAGCAATTCACCCACAGGGCCTTTGATGGAAACAAAAACACTTTCACCTTCGGCCGCCATTCCCTGCGGAACACCCCCGCGCCAAGAAACCTGCGCAGATTTTGAAGCCATGCCCCGATATAATTTTTTTCCGCCCTTAACTTCACCCGGCGTTTCCAAAGTTCCCGACAACATACTGCCGATCATAACGGCTTGAGCACCTGCAGCCAAAGCTTTGACGATATCGCCGCTGGATTTAAATCCGCCATCAGCAATAATGCTTTTCTTTTTTTCCAAAGCGATCTGCGCACAAAGCGCCACGGCCGTCAGTTGCGGAACTCCGCAACCCGTAATCAATCGAGTCGTGCACATCGCGCCAGGCCCAATTCCAACTTTTACCACATCGGCACCGGCCTCAAACAGTTCTGCAGTTCCTTGCGGCGTCGCCACATTTCCAGCAATCACTTGCACGTCAGGAAATAAACTTTTTATTTTTTCCAAAATCGCAAACATTCGCACACTATGCCCATGAGCAATATCCAAAGTCAGAATCGTGCACCCTGCATCCACAAGTTTCTGAGCCCTCTCGATGTCATCGTTCTGAACCCCGATGCTGGCCGCAGCCACCGCAGATTTTTTTCGCAGTTCGCGCACCATTTCAACTTGAGTTTCAATGGACATAAAACGGTGCAAAATCCCCAGGCCGCCGGCCTCGCGCATGGCCAAGGCCATGGCAGATTCAGTGATGGTATCCATATTTGCGCTGATTAAGGGAATATCCAATTTCAAATTTGCAGTCAGTGCAGCTGAAACATCTGGTTCTAATCGAGATTTAATTTCAGATTTTTTCGGCACCAATAAAACATCATCAAAGGTCAGACCGCGTGAACGCGAAGCAAATTCATTCCAACGAAAAAACAAACTCATTTAAATCTCCAAACAAAATTCAAAAAATGATTTCGTGTTCAAATCTAATTCACAGTTTTTATTCTGACCAGTCGAAAATTTTTTTGTGCAAAGATTATATTTTACATTGACGAGTGTATCCATGCAGCAAAAGCAGAGACGCGTGTGTAAATAGAATCTAAGGTGCAAGCCGCATCAAACCCGCGACTGGTTATACCCGCCAAAAGAATTTCTTTGTTGCGAATTGCAAAAGCTGGCCCGCCGGAATCTCCATGACACGCGCCCTTCGCGACAGTAAATTCCGTGCGAGAATACTGTGCCTCATGAACCGCTACTTTCACAGCACGTAAACCTTTTGATTCAGTTTTTTTCACACCGTCGGTTAAACCAAATCCAGCCAAAGCCACCTTCTCGCCATTGCGCAGGGGCTCCTCAAGCCATTGAACAGGTTCAAATCCATTGGGCAGCCCACCAGAAAACTTCATAATAGATAAATCCGCCCAATTTTTGACAGCACTAGGATCCGTTTGCCCGCGCAGCTTGGCAAGCGCCGCTGCATATTGAGGTTCAACCACTACGCGCTCCACAGTTCGCATTGTCTCTGCAGATCGAGTTTTCAGACTGGACGAAAAAATAATCCTTCCCGCTTTCATTCCCATCGCACAATGGGCGGCAGTCAAAATTGCACTGGGCGAGATAATCACGCCTGTGCACAAAGATTGCGAGCGTTCGTCCTGGGTCACAACTGCCACTATAAATTTCGCAATTTTCGAACGCGCAGAAACTTTTTTCCCACCAATAATTCCGCTCGAGTTTTCTCCATCAAACGCATTTTCTCCTCGAGGAGCGCAGGCCACAAGACAGAACACAAACAAAACCAAAATTTTTTTATTCAAAAAATCCTCCCTTGGTTAAATTAAATTTTGTTTGTTGTCTTTCAATTTTCATGACCAGCCAAAAAGCACTTGGCGCAGCTTTGAAATAAAAAAAGGCCGGCGATCGGCGGCAACAGCCGCCAGCCGGGCTCGACAGACCTTCGGAAGGCCTAAAGTTTTTTTAAAATCCGCTAAAGTTCCGAAAAGTTTTCCCCGACTGCCTATTTTTTTGGTTCCAGAGTGGGCCCAGATGCTTAAAAAAAAGCAGGGTGAGTTTTTCTTAAAAATCCCAATTTTCCCTATGAAAAATCAATTTTGTTGCCGTGAATTTGCACAGAAAACCAAGCCAAATTTTGCCTAGAAAATGTTGGCGGACCGCGCTGGAAAAATACTTTGAAAACAACCCTTGACGAAAACATCCCGCGCATTTAGTTTCATTTTTCTCGTTCTTTGAAAACTAAATAGCTGAATAGTGCTTTATGGGCTTCAATGTTAATTAAGTTTTATATTTTTTAGAAAAAAAATAGTTATAAGATTCTAGAATTAGTTTCAAATAATTCAATTTTTAATTGGAGAGTTTGATTCTGGCTCAGAGCAAACGCTGGCGGCGTGCCTAATACATGCAAGTCGAACGGGTATTTGGCTTCGGTCAAATACTAGTGGCGCACGGGTGAGTAACACGTGGGTAATCTGCCTTCGAGTGGGGAACAACTTTCCGAAAGGAAAGCTAATACCGCATAAGACCACAGGATCTGCGGATCCAGAGGTTAAAGTAGCAATACGCTTGAAGATGAGCCCGCGCAAGATTAGCTAGTTGGTGAGGTAATGGCTCACCAAGGCTACGATCTTTAGCTGGTCTGAGAGGATGATCAGCCACACTGGAACTGAGACACGGTCCAGACTCCTACGGGAGGCAGCAGTAGGGAATATTGCGCAATGGGGGAAACCCTGACGCAGCGACGCCGCGTGAGTGATGAAGGCCTT
>JBBQHD010000057.1:0-16764 GCA_038323665.1 Bdellovibrionales bacterium | reverse complement strand
GGTGGCAGCCACCCAAAATAATAAGATCAAGTTTAAGGCCTACCATTCGGTGGGTCTTTTTTTTGTCCGAAACGGATCCGAAGTTTGAACTTTTCGTTTTTATTCTTTGCAGGAATTCGTTTTAAAGCTGACGCGTGTTTTGCAGCTTCGGTTGCCTATGAGAAATCGAGCAGATCTTGTTCAAGAATTTATGCAGTTAAAAGTTAATCTGGATCGCACGAATCCCAAGCCGAATATGAAAACAGAACTTAAGTTTTCATTTCGAAAATCAGGCGAGGTTTTGCAACTGATTGCACAGACTTTGGAAAATGGTAATTTTTTTGTTTTGTGCACAAAACACAAAAGCCAGGATTGGGAGGTTGCGGATAGTGCAGGATTTTCTAACCTTAAAGAGTTTTGCGTTGAATGGCTGGACAAAAACGCTAGAAATATAAATCTTGCTGATCCATCTCTGGCGAAGCAGGTTGCCGAGGAATTAAGACGAATACTTGCTACTCACTTCATCAACAGGGACGATTCCTGAACCTAGCTGATGTAAGTCCTTAATAACATCTTCGATTTTTACTTCAGTCTTTTTGCGCAAAAGAAACTTTGAAGTTGAACCATCATTGCATTGGACTGTCTTTTTAAAAGTATTTCCGACAAACCAAAATTCATCAATGCTAATACGATCGATGCGAACAAAATTCTTTTTTTCCGCCGATAGTTCCAAAGCTGCATCGCAAAGAATATCGGAATCGGTAAACCACTCGGTCTTGATGATTTCCAGATTGTCATCCAGTTCAACCAAAAGCCCTTGGCCTCGATCGACTTTTAATTCCAACCAATATTTCTGCACTGCTTCGTCATCGGTCATAGCTGAATATTCGGAATAAAAAAGACCGGGCTAAACTATTCAGGACTTTGGTCACGCGTCCGGCGCGAATCCGAAATTAGAACTTCTTTCAGCTGAGTTCATAGAGGATTCGTTTTAAAGCTGACGCGTGTTTTGCAGCTTCGGTTGCTTATGAAAAATCGAGCAGAGCTTGTTCAAGAATTTATGCAGTTAAAAGTTCAGTTGGATCGGACCAATCCCAAACCGAATATGAAAACAGAACTTAAATTTTCATTTCGGAAGTCAGGTGAAGTTTTGCAGTTGATTGCACAGACTTTGGAAATTGGAAATTTTTTTGTTTTGTGTGTAAAGCAGAAGGATCAAGACTGGGCAGATGCGGGAAGTGCTGGATTTTCCAATCTTAAAGAATTTTGCATTGATTGGCTCGATCAAAACGCAAAAAACAAAAATTTATCTGATCCAAATATCGCGAAAGAGGTTGCCGAGGAATTAAGAAGAATACTTACTACGCTCTTCATCCCCAAGGACGATTCCTGAACTTAGCTGTTTCAAGTCCTTAATAACATCTTCGACTTTTACTTCCGTTTTTCTGCGTAAGGAAAAATCTGACGTTGAGCCATCTTTGTATTCGATCGTTTTTTTAAAAGTATTTCCAGCAAACCAAAATGTATCAATGCGCATGCGATTGATGCGGATAAAATTTTTTTTTTCTGCCGATAGTTCCAAAGCAGCATCCAAAAGAATATCTGAATCGGCAAACCACTCGGTCTTGATGATTTCCAAGTGGTCATCAAGCCAAACCAAAAGCCCTTGGCCTGGATCGACTTTCAATTCCAACCAATATTTCTGCACAGCTTCGTAATCGGTCATGGGTATTTATTCGGAATAATAACTGCGGAAATGAATCTGGCTGGGCCTAGGTCTAAAAACTTTGCAGGCTTTGGGCGTTAGAATTGTCTTTGGCGCCGGAGGTAACCTGAAGGAGTTCAAAGTTCCTTTTCAAAAATCCAGGATTCGTAGGTCTTTCCTTCCCAGCGGGTTTCGCCGATGATTTTGTAATTGCGTTGCTGATACCACCTAACTAAATGCTCTGCGGGTTTTGCGGTATCCAGTTGGATGCTTTCGAAATTTTCTGTTCGCGCCAAATTTTCACAATGATCCATTAAATAGGTGCCAATGCCATTTCTTTTTAAGGCGGGATCAATGGCCAACTGACTTAAATAGGCGCTGTTTTTTCCTGAAATTAAGTTTTCTTTTTTAAATAAAATGGTTGCGATGATCAATGCTTCAAATTTTAGAATAAAAGCTCGGCCACCTTGGATTCTTTTTCTGGTCGCTTCCTCATCTTGATAAGTTGCCGAATAATTTAAACCCTGATCGGCCAATTCTTTGTAGGCGCTGTTGATTAATTTTCTTAGTTCAGGAATATGTTGATCTTCCGCTAACTCAAGACTTAATTTTTTTAACTTAATTAACTCTGCGTCCATCTAGTAATACCAAGGAAATTTAGAAAAATCTCGCGGGCGTTTTTCCAGAAAAGCATTTCGGCCTTCGCCGGCTTCTTCGGTCATATAGGCCAGTCGCGTTGCCTCGCCGGCAAAAAGTTGTTGGCCGACCAAACCGTCGTCGGTCAAATTAAATCCGTATTTCAACATGCGAATCGCAGTGGGGCTTTTGGAATTAATTTCTGCGGCCCATTCTAAAGATTTTTTTTCCAAATCCAAATGCGGCACAACCAAATTGACCATTCCCATTTCGTAAGCCTCTGCGGCGGAATAATCTTTGCCGATAAAGAAAATTTCGCGGGCGCGTTTTTGTCCCACCATTTTTGCTAAATAAGCAGATCCATATCCAGAATCAAAACTGGCCACATCGGCATCGGTTTGTTTGAAAATAGCGTGTTCGCGACTGGCAATCGTTAAATCGCAAACCACATGCAGGGAATGTCCTCCACCAACGGCCCAACCCGGAACCACTGCGATCACCACTTTTGGCATAAAGCGAATTTGTCTTTGCACTTCTAAAATATGCAGGCGGCCCACGCTTTTCGAGCCATCGGAATATTGATAGCCATCTTTGCCGCGAATGCGCTGATCGCCGCCGGAACAAAAAGCCCAGCCTTCGTCCTTGGGCGACGGCCCGTTGCCTGTTAACAAAACGGCGCCGACATCAGTTTGCGCATGAGCGTGTTCCAAAGCAGTGGATAATTCGTCGACGGTTTGCGGGCGAAAAGCATTGCGCACTTCGGGGCGGTTAAAAGCTATTCTGACGGTGCCCTGATGCCGGGCGCGGTGGTAGGTGATGTCTGAAAATTGAAATTCTGAAACTTCATTCCAGGCGCCGGGGTCGAATAAAGGTGAAATCATTGATTTTCTCCGGGAAAGATATTTAAAGTAAAAGTTCCAGAAAGGTTTTTTTATGACCACAACGATTCCTGTCATTGAGCCTCAAGAACTTTTTGCTAATAAAAATCAATATCAGTTGATCGATGTGCGCACAAACGAAGAATTTACTGGCGAGTTAGGCCATGTCGAAGATTCGCGATTGGTCGTTTTGGGTCCTGATCTAGAAATTTTTTTAAAAAACGAAGATAAAACTAAACCGACCGTATTTATTTGCCGCAGCGGCGGGCGTTCCAACCAGGCCACCGCGGTGGCCCTTTCCCTTGGGTGGACATCTGTGTGGAATATGAAAGGTGGTATGTTATTATGGAATCAGCTCGAACTGCCAAAATGGAGTGCCCAATGAATAAAAAAATATTTTTAAGCCTTATCTTTTTGTTGGTCGCATTTTTGACCCGCGTTTTTCCGCATCCCTGGAATTGGACTGCGGTCGGCGGCTGCGCGATCTGGTTGGGTTTTCAAAAACAATCTCAGTGGGTCAACCATTTGATGATTTGGGCAGTAATTTTACTGACTGATCTTGTTTTGGGCTCGCATGGAACACAATTTTTTGTTTTAACTGGGTTTTCGGCAATGCTGGTAACTACGTTCTTAGTTTCGAAAACAGCTTGGTCGGAAAAATACCAGTGGACGGCTCGCATCACAGCAAGTTTTCTGGCAAGTCTGGGCTTTTTTCTATGGTCAAACTTTGGCGTCTGGTTCCAGGGTCATTTGTATCCGCAAACGATCGAGGGTTTGATTCAGTGCTATTTGCTGGGTTTGCCCTTCTGGAAAGCACAAGTTTTGGCGGATTTAAGCTGGGGATTGGGCTTTTTCTGGGCTGCAGATCAAATTTTAAGTCAATCAGAAGAACGAGTGATCGTTAAAAACTAAGGAATTAGTTAACGCGACACCAAAGACCACAGAAGTCCATCCCGCAGGCCAACACCTGGAACCAAAATTTTTTCCACACCGGTTTGAGTCAAAATCGTCTTTACCAAAAGCAAAGCGGGAATAATCACGTCGGCACGATCGGGTTTAAGATGCAGTTTTTCAACCCGGTCTTTGATCGAAAGTTTTCCCACTATATCTGCAATTTCAACCAGCTCTGACAGCAGCACATAGTTGGTTGGGCTTTTCCCCAGCAACTGCAGACGCAATTTGCCCATGCACTCGATATTTCCACCGGTGCCAACAGCAATGTCTAATTCATGATCGCTTTTAAAAGTTCCAATATATTGTGACAAGGGTTGAATAAAATCACCCAAGACAATTTTAAAATCTTTTTCTTTCAGATTTCTTTTATTCAGATGTTCCAACAGGCGAACGGTGCCCATGCGAAAACTTTTTGTGGTCAGCATCTTGGCGTGTTCGGAAAAGGTCACTTCGACACTGCCGCCGCCGACGTCGATCAACACTGCGCGCCTTTGGCTGAGGTCCAATTCATGAATGATAGCGTTATGAATGTAGTTGGCCTCGAGAACTCCGTCGATGACCTGAATTTGGATTCCACTTTTTCGTTTTATTTCGCTGACAAATTCATTTTGATTTTGCGCTTCGCGCACAGCGCTGGTGGCGACGGCTGAATATTTCAAAATATTCCAACGTCTGTGAATTTCAGCGATTTTTTCGAAGGCGCGCGAAGACTCTTTCATGGTTTTTCCCGAGATTTCTCCTCGGTGGAAGACGTCTTTGCCTAGGCGAATGGGGATTCGGTATTTTTTCACCACGCGAAAAGATTCGGCAGTTTTTTCAGCAATGATTAACCGGATAGCGTTAGATCCAATGTCGATAGCAGAAAGTGAGCGTCCATGCATTGAATTAGCTTTTCATCCCTGAAGACATTTGGCTATAATGCAAATCAGCAAATAGAGAAGGAGTTCTTATTTGGAACGAACTTTAGACACCCACCTAGATGAAATTAAACTAAGTCTTGTTGAATGCGGCAGCTGGGTGGAAAACTCGCTAAGCCTTGCCATCAATGCCCTTGTTGATCGCAAACCCGACGAGTTTAAAAAAATTCATGAAATCGAAAAAAAGATCAATCAATCGCAAATAGAAATCGACAAAGCTTGCTTTGAAATTTTGGCCAAGGAATCCCCTTATGCCCGCGATTTACGCATGGTCTTGTCGGTTCTAAAAATCAATTCAGATTTAGAACGAATGGGCGATCAAGTAGTGAATTTTTCCCATACAGGCAAAGATTATCTGATGCAGTCGCCGCTGAAAGAAGATCAGGTTTTGCAAAACATGAGCGACCTTGTTCGCGCCATGGTCAAAAAATCTTTGGATTGTTTTGTTAAAGGCGATATGGAAAAAGCCAAAGAAGTTTTACTGCAAGACGATGACGTGGATGCTCTTAAAAATCAGATTTTTGTTAAGATGAAGGATCATATTCGCAAATCCCCAAAAGATGTGGATGCTGCATTAGATCTTATCTTAATGGCTCGCAATTTAGAACGTCTTGGCGATCATGCGACTAATATTGCAGAAGACGTGATTTTTGTTCAAACAGGACAAGACATCCGCCACGGAGGAAACAGCCATGGAAAAAAATCAGGCTGAACCAATTTTAATTATCGAAGATGAAAAAGAAATCCGCGACTTGATGGCCCTGCATCTGTTGCGCCAATCTTATTTGGTCAAAGAAGTTGGATCGGTCGAAGAAGGCCTGGTGCAACTGGAAAAAACCGGGGCTGCGCTGATTATTTTGGACTGGATGTTGCCGGGAAAAAGTGGAATTGAATTTTTGGGTATTTTAAAAAAACAAAGCTCCCCACCGCCAGTGCTGATGGTGACGGCGCGTTCTGAACCCGAAGACATCGTCGAAGGCTTGGAATCGGGTGCCGATGATTTTTTGACCAAACCTTTCGAGCCTTCGGTTCTGCTTGCCCGCGTAAAAGCATTGTTAAGACGAAAAGAAATTTTAAAACCCAACGCACAGTCTGCGACCAATGAAATCAGTATTTATGGTTTAAGCATTAATCCAGATACCTATTCGGTTTTGCTGGAAAATGAAAAACTGCATTTAACTCCGTCGGAATTTAAACTTTTGCTGACGATGATTCAAATGCGCGGTCGAGTTTTAACGCGCGATCAGTTGATCGAAGAAATCCAAGGCGAAGGCATCAATGTCGTGGGTCGCACCATAGATACCCATGTGTTTGGTTTGCGAAAAAAACTAGGAGCATGGTCAGACAATGTCGAAACTAGTCGCGGCATCGGATACCGAGTGCGCATTGACTAAATTTTTCTTCAAAGTCTTTTTAGCTCAAGTTTTGGTCTTTGGTATCTTGGGCAGTCTTTTTTATTTCAAAGTATTTGAAAATTTTGGTTTGTGGTTTGCGGCAGTGCTGGTGCTGTCGGCAGTGTCCAGTTTTTGGCTGACCCAGCCCATTCGCAGATTGCATGTGCGATTGCTTCGCATGATCAATAAAAAAATTCGCCCCACCACCGAAGAAGTTTTTTCGGAACAGTCTAATCAATCTTCGGGTTTGGAAAATACTTTGTATCGCATCGAACGAAAATTAAAAAAGCGCAAAGATCAACTGGAACGCGAACGCGAAGAAAATGCGGCTTTTATCAATACCGTTCATGAAGGTTTACTGACAATTACCCCTGAATACCGGCTGATGTATTTCAATCCACAGTTTGCGGCACAGTTTTTGGATTCTCATATGACGGCTAAAACCCAGCTGAATTTGGCCGATGTTTTCCGTCAGCCAGAAATTCTTGCGGCCTTTCGCAAAGTTTTGACAAGTGGTCAGACACAAAAGATCACCTTAAGTTTAAATACCCGCATTGATGCGGGTGCCAGATTTTTTCAGATTTCTTTGACCCCGTTGCGCAAAGATGGGGCTTCGGATATTTACAGCGTGGTTGGAATTTTCCACGATATTAGTGATATCAAACGCAGCGAACAAATCCGCATTGATTTTGTGGGGAATGCTTCGCACGAGCTGCGCACGCCGCTGACCTCCATCAAAGGTTATTTGGAAACCATCAAAGAAGATTTTGCCGCAAAAAGGTTCGAGCAGTTGCCCGAATTTTTGGATGTGATTTCTAAAAATGTGAATCGTCTGATCGAATTGGTTCAGGATCTTTTGCATCTGTCGGCATTGGAACATTCTGAAAAAATTGAACAAGAACCCATTCACGCAATGGCTTTGACCGAAAATGTTGTGAAAGAATTGGCAGTGCTGGCTTCGCAAAAAAATCAGGTGATCCGAGTTTCGGGGGAAATTCCGGTGTTTTGGGCCGACACTCGCAAAGTCGAACAGGTTTTACGAAATTTAGTCAGCAATGCTTTGAAATACATTCCGTCGGATAAACAAGTTCAGATTTTGTGGAAGCGCGGCGATCGCAATGAAACCATTTTGCATGTCATCGACAATGGCCCGGGAATTCCGGAAGAACATCATGCCCGATTGTTCGAACGGTTTTACCGAATTGATCGCGGCAGATCTCGAGATCAAGGCGGCACAGGTTTGGGACTGGCCATCGTCAAACACATTATGCAAAGTCATGGCGGTTCGGTTGTCTTGAAAAGTAAAATTGGTCAGGGTTCGGAATTTATCTGCTGTTTCCCTGACAGAAATTTAGTTTTAGATCATGACGACCATTCTTAATTTTCAAGATTTACAGGAATTGATTCCACAGTTAGCAGAAAAACTGGTGGGTGCTCAGTTGCAAGATGTTTATGCTTGGGACAAGGGCATCGTTCTGGGCCATTACAAAACTGACTTGATGTATTTGGTTTTGGATTTTTCCAAAGCACGGCCGTTTTTTTATTGGTTTGAAAATAACTGTCCCGTTCGCAAAATTGTAAAATCAAAACCTTTGGCGCTTTTTTTAAATTCTAATGCAGCCAATAAACGTGTGGTATCGATCGAATTGATGTCTGAATTGGGACGGGCATTTAAAATTATTTGGGGAACCGATGAAAAGGTCTGCGAACTGGAAGTTCATTTGATTCCCCATCAGGTGAATGCGATTGCGCGGACAAAAGAAAAAAAAATCTCGTGGGAAATTGTGCGCGATTTGAAAAAACAAAAGGACAATGTTTTTTCGCAAGATTTGGGGGCTTTGCAAATTGCTGATTTGCTGGAACTAAAAGATCATTTTTCAAAACCTATTGTTGCGTCGCAAAAGCAATCATCCGCAGAAGACTTAGAAAAAACTTTGGCAAAAAAACAGCGCGCGATTGTGCAAATTGAAAATGACCTACCCAAATACGATGTTGAACTTTGGCAGAAAAAAGGCGACGCCATGAAATCAGGCAGCCGGGATTTCATCGATGCCAAAAAATCTTTGGCTTGGAATATCAATGAGGCTTTTTCTACAGCGCAAAAAATGAAAATCAAGCGGGCCGGAGCCTTGGCTCGGATTGAAAAATTAAAAAACGAAATTGCCAATCCCGCGTCTGGCCCGAAAGCCAAGGTCGCAGAAACTCATGCGGAAAAAATCATGGCGCGAAGTCTAACCCTGACTTCGGGAAAAATTGCCTATGCAGGGAAGAAAGCCAGCGAAAATTTAAAACTATTGCGAGAGGCCTCGCCGTGGGATGTTTGGATTCATTTAAAGGACTATCCCAGCAGCCATATTATTGTGCGGACTTTGCGCAATCAGGAAATTGGACCAAAAGATTTGCAGGAAGTGGGCGAGTGGGCTTTACAGTTTTTGCCGGAAAAAAGAAAAATGGTATCAGGACAAAAAATTATATTTACTTACACTGAATGCCGTTTTGTGCGTCCTATCAAAGGGGATCGCCTGGGCCGAGTGACTGTGGATCAATCCAAAGAATTTTCGCTGCGACTTCCTTGACTCTGCGCCATCAAGTTTTAGAATCACCCTTATGATTGAAATTAAAAATCTGACCAAAAATTATGGGCCACATTGCGCCATCTCGAATTTAAATTTTAATATTCCCAAAGGCGACGTTGTCGGATTTTTGGGACCTAACGGAGCAGGAAAATCCACCACGATGAAAATCATCACGGGATTTATGGCGCCATCCGATGGCTATGCCAAAATTGCCGGGTTTGATGTGTTTGAATCCCCGATCGAAGTCAAAAAGCGCATCGGTTATTTGCCGGAAACCCCGCCCTTGTATGGGGAAATGACGGTGACGGATTATTTAATCTATGTGGCAAAACTAAAACGCGTCAGCAAAGAAAAAATTCCTATGTTGGTGCGCCGAGCGATTGAAAAAACCAATCTGGGCGAAGTGCAAAAACGATTGATTCAACATTTGTCCAAAGGATTCAAGCAGCGCGTCGGCATTGCACAGGCCTTGGTCAGTGATCCAGAAGTTTTAATATTGGATGAACCTACGGTTGGATTAGATCCCAAACAAATGCACGAAATCCGCGAACTGATCCGCGAATTAAAAGGCCAGCACACAATTATTTTGTCGACCCATATTTTACCAGAAGTTCGTGCAGTTTGTGAACGCGCCATTATTATCCACAAAGGTAAAATTGTGGCGGAAGACACCATTGCCAATTTGTCCAGTCTTGAAAAAGGCAAAAGTTTATTGCAAGTGCGAGTCCGTAAGAACTCTCAAGAATTTGCGACCGTCTTAAAACGCCTAAACGGAGTTTTAGATGTCGAGGCCAACGAAGACAATAAGTCTTGGAAAATTTCCGTGCGCAATCAAGATGACGTGATTGAATCGGTGGCCCAAGAAATTATCAATCAGGGCTGGGGATTGCTGGAAATGACCCCGTCGCAAATGGATTTAGAAGATGTGTTTTTAAAACTTACTTATGGTTCGCAAGTCGGAGGTCAAATATGAAAGGCATGCGAGTTATTGCCGCCAAGGAACTGCGCGGGTTTTTGTTCAGTCCCACTTTTTATGTGATGTTATTTTTAATTACGATCATTCTTAGTTATTTGTATCCCATTCAGCTGAATATTTTTTCCCAGCTGTCCAGTAACTACGTTATGCAACAGGGAATTCCCCCGCAGCAGTTGAATATTCATTATGGAGTTTTTTTGCGGCATTTAAGTTATTTAAATTTGCTGCTGATTTTTATTGTTCCCGCTTTGACCATGAAGTTATTGTCGGAAGAAAAAAAATTACGCACCTTTGATTTGCTGCTGACCAGCCCGGTGACCAGCAAAGATATTGTGATTGGAAAATATTTGGCAGCCCTTGGCGCGATTTTCGGAATTATGTTTGTGGCATTTTTGTATCCCTTGTTGACTGCATTTTTCGCCAATATTCAGTGGGCGCCTTTGATCATTTCCTTTTTGGGAATTTTCTTAATTGGGGCAGTCTATGCATCCATGGATTTATTTTGCTCTAGTCTAACTGAAAATGCTTTGATCGCTTATGTGATGTCGGTGATTTTCAATGTCGCCATTTGGTTTATTGGGATGAGTGTGGAAGTAACCGATTCGCAGTTGGTTCGGCAAATTTTAGAACATGTTTCGCTGAATACGCATTTATCCAGCCTTGTCGAAGGCACCGTGCGATCCAACGGGATTGTTTTTTTAGGCAGTTTGATTTTCTTTTTTGTGTTTTTGGCCGAGCGGATGGTTGAATCCACTCGTTGGAGGGCTTAGTCATGTCACGTTTAAGTAAATTATCTTTTTTATTTTCTGCCATTGCCTTTGTGGTTTTAATTTTAGGCCGCATTGCTTTTGGTGGTTGGAATGATTTCTTTTGGATTCCGCTGGGATTATTTGCGGTCTTATTTGTCTTTCCCTTTGTCAAAGACGCAGCTTTTTTCAAAGAACTTCTGTTTTTAAAAACCACCCGCCGTGGAATGAGCATGGGCACTATGATTTTGCTGGTGATGGCGGCTTTGGTGATGATCAATATTTTGGCCATTCGAAAAACTAAAACTTTTGATTTCTCGACATCAGGGATTAATACTTTATCGCCGCAGTCAGTTCAGTTAATGAAAAATTTAGATTCCGATTTAAAACTGATTTTCTTTTATAAAAAGGGCGCCGAAGGCAACGAAGAAAATCGCCGGGCCTTTCGCGATTTGATCCGCAAATATCAAGATCAGTCAGAAAAAGTGAAATTAGATTTTGTCGAAGTGAACGAACGACCTGATTTAGCCAATGAATATGGAGTTAATAAGGGCAGTGGCGTAGTATTTTTGGAATACAAAGGCAAACGCAATCGCATTGAAAAAATCGAAGAACAAGAAATTACCGGCGCATTGCTGAAAGTAACGCGTGAAAAAGAAAAATCGATTTATTATATCACAGGCCACGGCGAACCTGATTTAGAAGATGCCAAAGATGGTTTGGGAAGCAATTCTTTGAAATTACTTTTAACCAACAATCGATTTGCATTAAAAACTTTGCAGCTTAATTTAAATCCAAAAATTCCTGACGATGCGGATTTAATTATTATTTTAGGGCCCACGCAGAACTTTTTCCCCAACGAAATCGAAGCTTTGCAGAATTATTTAAAAGCAGGCGGGCATGCGCTGATTTCCGTTAAAACAAAAAAACCCACAGGGCTAGAGAAAATTTTTGCAAGCCTTGGCATTCAAATTGAAAACAATGTGATCTACAATGTGGTTGAAACCATGATGGGCCGAGGCATTAACCCCGGACCTACCATGGCCAATGGATTTTCCAGCAGCAATCCCGTCACCAAAGTTTTTAGCAAAAATGAAGTTGTGGTTATGCGCCATCCAACAGCGCTTAAAAAATCTGCCGTCATTCCCGGTATTGTCATCGATGAAATTATCAAGGCCCCGGAAGGCAGCTTGGCTTTTCCAGAATTGAAAATTCAAGGCAACGGAACGCCAGGCAGTTTTGTTTTAGGACTTGCTGTGAAGGGAAAATTTCCCGGTGCAGATGAAAAGGCCAAGGAATTTTCTATTATTTTGCTGGGCGATTCAGAATTTGCTTCGAATGCATTGCTGTATCAAAATTTAAACCGCGATTTACTTTTAAATACGGCTTCTTTTTTATCCGGCGACGAAAGTATGGTTACCATTACGCCGAAAGATGTGAAGGTGACTCAGCTGCGGTTGACGCCGACTGGATTTAGTTTATTTTTATGGGCTTTTCTGATTCCACTGCCTTTTGCAATTTTAGGAATTGCCATCACACTGCATGTGCGTAGGAGATTTGCTTGAGAAACAAGATTCTTGCTGGGGTCGTGTTAGCTCTGGGGCTTTATCTATATTGGGATACCAAAAGCGATGAACGCAGCGAAACTAAAAAAAATATTGAAACAGCTTTATTTGATTTCAAAGCAGATCAAATCAAGGAATTGGATTTTATGCGGGGTGAACAAAAGTTAAAACTGGTCAAAGTTGATACTGGATGGAAAATCACCGAACCCTTTCAAGATGATGCTGATTCTGGTGTGGTAGATACTTTTGTTGAAACTATTGCCAAAGAAAAATATATGGATGTGGCCCGCGAAGGTGCCGATATTGATTATAAAATTTATGGTTTGGACAAACCCAATACAATTTTCACAGTCAAAAATAATGCGGGCGAATCGATTACTTATGAAATTTCGGGTCAGACTAATTTTGAAAAAAACAGTTTGCTGCACAAAAAAGACAGCAACAAAGTTTTGGTGGCATCGACGCAGTGGCAGGATGTTTTAAAAAAATCCAGTTTTGATTTTCGCGATCAAAGGCTATTTCGCGGTCGCTTGGGCAGTATTCTGACAGTCGAAATTTTAAAGAAAAACGGCAATATTCGTTTGAACCAAAAAGACGGCAAGTGGTTTTTAGTGGATCAGCCTAATTTAAAATTGGATCAAAATCGTGTGCGCGAAATTCTGACTATGCTGAATGAAACCAAAGCAACAGAGTTTACTTTAAGCAAAACTCCAAGCGGTGGGGAAATTTCTAAATATGGATTTAACCAAAGTTTGGTTAAGATTAAACTGGGATTAACGGAAGGCAGTTGGGAAGCGCAATTGGCGACTGCACCCAATAAAAAACTTTATGCCTGGGTGGCAAAGCCAGCCTTTGTTTTGGAATTGGATTCCGCGCAATTAGATAAATTTAAAAATATCACCGTGAATTCATTGCGGGATAAAAAATTGCCTTTTGATTTTGATTCATCCAAAGTGACGCAGATTTTTTTCCACACCCCATTGAAAGAAATGACTTTTAAAAAAGTGGGCGATACTTGGCCAGACTCGCCAGAATTGTCGGTTTTACTGGGCAGTTTTAAAAATTTAGTTGCAGCAGAATTTGTTCCTAAAAATGATGCGATTTTGCAAAAGAAAATGTGGACTGCCGTTTTTTCAGATAAGGATGCTAAGGAAATTGCGAAATTTTCCTGGGGCGAGATTCGCAAAGAAAAAATCGACGGCAAAGATGCTCAGTATTATCCAATGCGATCTAGCCTTTGGTCGGGGGAAGATTTATTGATTGAAGAAATTAAGCTTAAAAACTTACCCTTTGATAAGGTGATGAACAAAACGGAACCCGAGAAAAAAACTAAGTGAAAAAATCTTTTGTGCAATCTCCGACACGAATTGATTTGGCAGGCGGGACCACGGATCTGTGGCCACTGGATCAATTTGTGGGTGGGTCGATTACGGTTAATTTTGCCATCGATATTTTTACCACCGCGGTGATCGAGCCGATTGCCGACAGCGCGCGCATTTCGGTTTGGGTGGAAGATTTTGATTACCGAAAAGAATTCGCGGACTTGCAGGAATTTTTGCAATGCAAAGACAAACCCATTAAATTAATTCAAGAGGTCAGCAAGTATTTTTCACCCACCGAAGGATTTTCAATACACACCAAATCGGAAAGTCCAGCCGGCGGTGGTTTGGGCGGCAGCTCAAGTTTAATCATCAGTTTGCTTAAGGCCTTTGCCGATTCGTTGGGAAAAAGCTTTCGTGACGTCAATGAAATGGTTTATATCGCCCATAATTTAGAAGCCCGAGTCCTGGGAACTCCGACCGGTGTGCAAGATTATTTTCCTGCGGCCCTGGGTGGTTTAAATTTTATCAGTAAATCAGAAAAAGAAATTCAGGTTCAGGCCGTGCCCTTAAAAGGCAGTCAGTTTTGTTTTTTATTGATCGATACAGTCAAAGCACATCATTCCGGTTTAAATAATTTCGAGGTTTTAAAATCTGCGGTGGCGGGTGATGCTAAGGTTTTAAAAGCTTTGCATGAAATCAAACAGATCGCAGTCGAGATGGATCAAGTCTGTCGGGCCAGTCAGTGGAACGAGCTGGCAGGACTTTTTGACCGCGAATATTTGGCCAGGATTCAGCTGACGCCGGCATTTACCTCAAAGGAAATCGAATCGATTCGCAAACTTACCGAGAATTTCCCCGGCAGTTCTGTTAAGATATGTGGAGCTGGTGGTGGGGGATGCGTTCTGATCTGGACACCGCTGGAATTAAAGGAAAAAATTGAACAAGAATGTCTAAAATTAGGGTTCCGCAGTCTGAACGCCCATCCCGTCGATCCACTGTAAAAGGTCAGTGTTCGAGATTTTTGGGCTTGTCCTTAAGTGGAGGCAAAGCCGACAAAGCTTGTCTTGCTGTTTTAGATTATTTTCCTGAACACAAAAAAATATTCTTATTAAAAATCGAAGAAAAAATTAAAAGCGACGAAAATATTTCGGCAGATCTAAAAATTCACGAAATGTTGGAAGAGCACAAAGACCTGACCGAAGTTGTGGCCATGGATGTTCCCTGGCAACTGCCTTTGTGTATCACCTGCAATTTTGTGTGCCCAGGATTTGAAAATTGCAAAGAACCCCATATCGAATGGATGTGGGAAGCCAGCAAAAAACAAAATAAAAAACGCAATCCCAAAAAATTATTCACCCCCTATACTCAACGGGCAGCTGAAATGTATTTTGCGGAAGAATTCGAAGAACCCATTTTGATTCACCATGCGTTGGGCGCAAATCTTGCCCCAATGGTTGCGCGCGCTAATTTTATTCGCAAGCGATCAAAACTTAATTTTATTGAAGTGCATCCAAAAATGGCTTTGTGGCGGATTGGTCGTTCTTTGCAAACCACCAAAGCTGATTTGAAAACCCACAGAAATTTATCTGTCGGGGCTGATAGTCGCGCGGCCATTTTAAAACAACTGTCGGAATCCAATGCGGTTTTTCTTTATGAACAAGATCGCAAACAAATGATTGAAAACAATCACGCTTTTGAGGCCTTTATCTGTGCCTTAACCGGATACATTTATTCCCGCGGTTGGACCGAGAAAAAACCGAAAAATTTTCCCCCAGCGGAAAGTTGGATCGAAGTGCCGGAAAAGAAAATCCCCTGGAAGGAAAAATAAATGTCAGACTGGCGTGATCGATCCGAAATTCAAGGCGATGTGGTTTTTTTTCCAAAGGTCACTTCGGAAGTTGAAAAAATGGCGGACGAAGTTTTTATCTGGGACTTGGATAAAACTTATTTAGATACATCGATTGATTCACTGGCGGGTCTTTGGCAAGCCATTATTGAAAAAGCTTTTTCTAAAAAAAATATTCCTGCCACCAATGTTTTGTTGAAAGTTTTAAATCAGAAATATCAAGAACGCAGGCAATACCAGGTGGCCCAACAGACTTCGCCCATTTATTTTATTACGGCGTCGCCCCCACAAATGGAAGATCGCATTCATGAAAAACTGGAATACGATTCAATTTTTCCTTTCGGAATGTTTTTTAAAGATAATTTAAAAAACATTCGCCCGGGGCGTTTTTGGCGTTTGACCAAACAAGTCGGATACAAAATTCAAGCTTTGCTGCAATTGCGCGCACGCCTTGCTCAGGACGCAAAGATGGTTTGCTTTGGCGATGACAGCGAAAGTGATGTGGTGATTTACAATTTATTTTCTGACATCTGCGCGCGCAGGCATTCGCAGGTAGAAATTCAAAATATTTTAAAAAGCTTTTTTGTAACCGGCGAACAAGTGGAAACAATTTTTGAACTGCAGGAAAAAGTTCCAACCCAAGATCCGGTGCAAAGGATTTATATAAATTTAGCGACCGATACGGACCCAGAATATTATTTTAAATTTGGGCGAAGGACTTTAGCGACTTCCAATACTTTTCAATTGGCCTTGGATTTATGCCAAAACAATCGCCTGTCGAAAGAAGGCATTTACAGCATCGCCGAAGAAATGATTCAGAATTATGATTTTACCACGGACGAACTGATCGTCAGTCTGGATGAGCTGATCAAGCGCCAGGTTTTGGGGAAAAATGCTTATACGGAAATTTCTGCTTTTTTGATGGGACGTGGACTGTTGTCGCCGGATTTTCAGCCGCGCACTGAACCCCGATTGGAATTGGAAAAAATTAATGATTGGACTCAGCAGCTGGAAGGAATGAAGCAAGATTGGGTCGACACCAATGTTGATTATCTTAAGGACTACTGAACTAAGTCAGTTTTTTCTGTGCGTATTTTAATTCCAATTTTTTTGGCTTTTAAATTTTTAATATTTTAAAACCCTGACCCTAAACAGTCAAATTTTCCAGACGCGGCTCGTGCCTCCAAAAACCGCCAAGTAGGGCGGACGCATCCTGATTTTTTGAGGTCTGGAAGAATTTAACTGTTTAGGGTCAGGGTTTTAAAATATT
>JBBQHD010000056.1:0-17219 GCA_038323665.1 Bdellovibrionales bacterium | reverse complement strand
AGGACAATATATTACTTATTTTTAGAATTTATTTTTAAGACCCAAATACAAATTTACCGCTTCACTGATTTAGTCTGCACTTGATTAACCGACCATATTTTTAATTTTATTTTTGCGCTTTTGAACTTCTAAAAATTCTGGTTCCGTGTCAAATCCATTCGGATAAAGAATGATATCTGGGGAAACTCCCATAAAAGAAGAAAGCCTAAGGGCGACCTTGGGGCCGACCTCACGGCGACCATTTTCAATCGCACTTAAATTAGCTTGGGAAATTCCACAAGCAAAAGCCATATGATCTTGAGGTATTTCGAAATTGGTTCGCCAAGCTTTCACCAACTGACCTGTTGAAGTAGGAAGTTCAAAGATTTCAAGAGGTGATTTTATTTTTTTCATTTCTTTCTCCGATAGTCATGGTCCACAGTAATTCTTTCGATAAAAATCTTGATAATGCTCTCTTCAATCTTATAAATAATACGACCTCTATTTGAAAAAGAAGAAGACCTATAGCCACTCCACTTATCAAAAAGCTCGTGGTCTTGCCACTTTTTATCTTTCTGCAAAGAATCCGGTCCGTGGAAACTGACTTGCCGAATCCAAGCTGAAATAATCCGCCTGTCTTCAACTGTTAAGACTTTTGATCTAATCATTGCCTCAACTTCATTCTGCAATTTGGCGGATCGAAATTCTACCTTCCACATAGAAAGATAAGTATATAGTCAATTATGACATGTCAAGTAGTATATGTCAAGTAGGCTATTTTTTACGAATTGATCTTTTCGGATTGTTTGTCGGTTTTTAAATTTGTTTGTTGGTCTGGCGCTTTGATTTGTGAATCGACCGAGGTTTTCACGTCTTTTGCTTCGGCTTCCATCTCGGTTAGGCCGGTTTTAAAACCACGGATGGCTTTTCCTAAAGATTGACCCAATTGAGGTAAACGACTGGGGCCAAAGAAAATCAAAAAGATTACGGCCAATAGTAATAAATGTGTCAGGCTAAATTCGCCCATGGGTCACCTCTTCTTGTGCATAAACTAACCTTTGATTTTACGAAGATCAAGATCCGGTTGGTTTATAAATTATTCTTCCACTTCCATAACAGGAAGATCGGTAAATTGGTCGTCAACACTGGATTGCGAAGGCGTTACAACGGGGTCTTCGCTGGGTAAACTGCGAACTGGAAAAGTTTCAGACGACACTTGTTTTGCTGGCAGCGAAGTTCGCTTCGCCATTTTTTTAGCTACCGAAATTTTCGCCGATTTGTTTGGCTTAGTATCACCCAAACATTGGTCAAAAGCCTCGATGGCTGCTTTTTTTGCTTGTGACTTGCAACTGGCATCGGATGCAGGAACTGCGGCTGTAACTTTTGTAGCAGCGATCAAACTGATCGCTGTCATTGCCAAAATATTTTTTAACACCACAATTCCTCCGGTTTATTTAGTAATGCATCTGTATTCATCAACAAATTTTGTGAAAGTCCAACGAACCGTTCGGGTGCAAAAGTGAACACTATTTTGAACCATGTAAACATCGTGCGAGGGACGGTCGGGACTTAGATCATATACCATTCGCGTCTCGGGCCCACCAATTGCTTTGTACATTGCCTCGGCAGCTTCGCCGTAAATTTCACGTGGTTTGTCGCCAGCAAATGCATTGGCTCCAATGCTCAGACATAATACCAATAAGATTTTTTTCATATTGCTTCCTTTCGTAAAAGCTTCTTGCACAATTAATGCGATATAGATGCCACCTGCGTAAGGCCCAATTCATATATGACAAAAAAATACTGTCAAACATTTAGACAAAGCCAATTTATGTCCACAGAAGTGGCCTGGACCCGTTTGTGGAATTTAGGGACATCGGCGGGTGTCTTGGGTTATGTGGCTAGACTAAAATAGCGCGAAGCCTTGGGTTGCAGATTCTCTGGCATTGCTGTCTGAAACTCAGATCAAATACAAGTCGAGTGTTACCGGTGACGGTAATACCCAGATTATGTCTGATTTAAGTTCGATGCTAAATTAAAATATGCGCTAGCTCGGTCGGCTGACAGACTGACAGACGAATGAAAGTTCCAGCGCTTGTTGCCATTGAGATGAAAAGATTTATGTTTTTTGTATTTATGGAAACAAATTAAACCCTATTAATTTAATTTGTTTTCAAACACACCCGCGTCAAAATAAAATAATATTTGACGCAATTTAGTTACCCATAAACGCGTCAAGTTTAGCTTCATGTTCTGCGAGAATTAGTTTTCGTGGAAATTAATTAGATCTATCGGTTATCGACCGATGTGAGCACTTGAAAGAGAATTTATTCTGCATCATTTGATTTTCGAAAAACCCTGAAATTGCATTTCAAAAAACCGTGTTAAGTTTTTTCTGCTTCAATTTACGAAGTAGAAATGAGGGTCTATGTTGGATTTAAAAAGTAATTCGAGTGGCGAAGCAAAATATGATTTCTCCAACGAAGTTCAATTAGAATTTTGGCTAGAGCTTTCTTCAGAAAAAAAATCTGCGGCTAAAGACAAACTTGCCGAACTAAATAAATCCCAGCAATCGAATCAATCAAGCAAATCTACAGAAACCATAAATTCCGTGCAATTCCAAGAATCTGCCCAATCCATAAAATCCTTAAACAAACACGATCTTCTGGATCAAGTCAGACAAGCCGCAAAAACTGAGCAAAGTCTGACCTTGCAAGTGATCGAACTGATTGCAGAAATTCTGCGCAGAAAAGTATTCCTAGATTTTGGATATGGATCGATTTTCGATTTCGTTACTCAAGATTTGGAATATGAACCAAGTTCAGCCATGCGCAGAATTCAAGCAGCCAGAGCTATTTTAGAAATACCGGAATTAAAAGCAAAAATTGCTGATCATAGCTTAAGTCTGACCGTTGTATCCCAAGCGCAAAGTTACTTAAGAAAAAAAGCCAATGATCAAAGACAGAAAATATCCCTAGAAGAAAAAACAGAACTTTACAAAAGCCTAGAGAATAAATCAGCTAAAGAAGCCGAGAAAGAATTATTTAAATTATCCCCAGAGCTTTGTTTGAAATCCAGGGAACAAGAAAAAGTCTTATCTGAAAATTTAACTGAACTTCGTTTTGTGATTGATTCTGAAACAAAAGCCAAGGCTGATGAACTGAAACTTTGGCTGTCGCATCAGAATCCCGATATGACTCAGGCTCAGTTTTACAAAGTCATGGCTGAAAAACTGCATCGACAGCTGAATCCGAATAAACCCACGAAACTTCGCAGGAATTCAGAAAGAACTAAAAACAAATCCGAAGCGAATTTAGACAAGAAATCTCATCCAACAGTTGAAAATAAATTCAAAAGCCCCTTGCAAAATCAAACAGAAAAGCCGCCAGTAAACAATTCAGAAAGCATCTTAGAAAATAAATCCGAAGGCGCTTCACAAACAAAACCAAGAAATCCCCAGATCGATTTTAACCAGAGCATTACCGCCGCCGGTATTAGCATTGCCGGTGGCGGTAATGCTGATGCCAAAAATGCGGATACCAACAATGCGGATACCAACAATGCGATTGCAGATCAGGATCCCAGAAATATCGATGCATCGACTTTTGAAGCTAAGCCCACCAAAAAGCGCCAGCGCCACATTCCCACCGCAATTAAAAATTTGGTTTGGCAACGCGACGAAAGTTGCTGTCAGTTTACTGATCCGAAAACTCAAAAAAAGTGTGGATCGAAGTATCAAGTGCAGCTTGACCACATCCATCCGTTCCGACATCTGGGCGATAGCTGTGCGGAAAACTTGCGGCTGCTGTGCGGGAAACACAATCGCTGGCGCGATTAATAAATTGCTGGGTCCATAAGGGGCTAAATCCTTCCAATTCATTCACTTTAGTGATGGCAAAAATGCAATTTTTCGCTATGTTTAAGGAATCAACTGCATTCGAACTGGAGCATACAAATTGTCGCAGCCTAAAGTATTAAAATTTGGTGGAACCTCAATGGGCACCGCCGATGCCATGAAAAAAAGTGCCGATGTTTGCCTTTTGCAAAAAGCAGACTTCGTTGTGGTTTCCGCTGCATCAGGCACAACCGATCAGCTGATTCAATTGTCCAAAGTTTCAATTTTAGACGATCCCAAGCTGCGGCAAGAACTTTTAGCTCAAATTCAAACCACACATCAAAAATTGGCAGAAAATTTAAAAATATCTGCAGTCAATTTACAAAAATTAGAAACACTGTTCGAAGAAATGAAATCCCTGACCGAAGGAATTTTCCTTTTGCGCGAGTGTTCGCTTAAATCCCTGGACCGGTTGCTTAGCCTTGGCGAACGCATGTCCTCGGTTATTTTCACAGAAATTTTACAGGCAGCCCATGCCCATGCGAAAACCAGCAAACAAGTTCAGTGGTTGGATGCCCGCACGGTCCTTAAAACGGATAATCATTTTGGCAAAGCCAAACCCATTTTGCGCGATACCATTAAGGCTGCGACTCAACTTTTAAATTTTAGTCAGAACAATGTTTATTTAACCCAAGGTTTTATTGGCGAAACTATGGAAGGCGAAACCACGACTCTTGGTCGCGGTGGCAGCGACTTTTCTGCGGCATTTTTTGCCGAATGCATTGGTGCATCCGTCTGCGAAATTTGGACCGACGTGGCAGGTATTGCCACCACCGACCCGCGCATCGACCGCGAAGCACGCACCATCCCCGAAATTTCTTTCCAAGAAGCCAGTGAGCTTGCCACTTTCGGCGCCAAGGTTTTGCACCCGCTGACTTTACTTCCCGCCATTCGGCAAAATATTCCGGTTTACGTTGCCAATACTTTCGCCCCTGAAAAAGGTGGAACCTGGGTGCGATTCAGCACTTCGCATATGCCCCTGATCCGCGCGGTGGCCGTTAGAAAAAACCAATCTTTGGTGACCCTGACCGCAGCAGAAATGTTGCAAGCACACGGATTTTTATTTCAGATTTTTAAAATTTTTAATGATTACAAAATTAGTGTGGATGCCATTACCACCAGCGAAATTTCTGTTTCTATGACTATCGATGATGCGACCCTTACGCAAACCAAGTTTATCGAAGACTTAAAAGAAATTGCCGACGTCAATATTGAATCCGGCTTTAGTTTGGTTTCCTTGATTGGAAACAATATCAATCACACCCCTGGCATTGCTGGAAAAATATTTGCGGTCATTCCTGAAATTAACATTCGCCTCATTTGCTTGGGCGCATCGAAACACAATTTTTGTTTTCTGGTCGAAAACAAATCGGGTGAAGAATGCGTGCGCAAATTACATCAGAAATTAATTATTCACGGCGAACCTTCATGACCGCCCAGCGTTGGCAATACAATGCAGAAAATGATCTGTGCTGGCAGGGTCGAAAACTGACTGATCTGTTCGTCTTTTCCAAATATCAAAAACCCACTTATTTTTATGACTTAAATTATTTAAAAACCCGTGCCCAGACTTTTTTAAAATCAGCCCCCAGCAATTCAAAAAGTTTTTATGCCCTGAAGGCCAATTCGAATCTTGAAATTTTGAAATTGCTAAAATCTTTAGGATTTGGATTGGACGTTGTTTCACAAGGGGAAATCGAACGCGGACTGGCCGCTGGTTTCATTGGACAAGATATTATTTTTTCTGGTGTTGGGAAAACAGCAGCCGAAATTACTTTCGCTCTGCAAACGAAAATTCACCAGTTTAATGTGGAAAGTTTGGCCGAGCTCGAGCGCATTGGGAAACTATCGCAGAAACTAAACAAACCCGCGCGAATTGCTTTGCGAATGAATCCGGAAGTTCCCGTAGAAACGCATCCCTACATTGCAACTGGCCTGCGCGAAAATAAATTCGGCCTGGATGGTCAACACTTGCAACAGGCTTTGCAAACACTGAAATCATTTCCCCTATTAAACTTCGTGGGTTTAAGTCAGCACATTGGTTCGCAGATCTTTGATCTGAATGCGATTTCTGATGCCATCGATAAGTTGATGCAACTTAAAGACCAAGCTGAAAAAATGGGATTTCCCGTGAAACGCATCGATATTGGCGGCGGCATTGGTATTTACTATGACCAAGATGATGAAAAAAAAGAAATCCAGTTTATCCAAGATTATATGACTTTGGCAAAAAATAAATTGTCTCTGTTTAAAGGCGAAATACAATTTGAACCCGGCCGTTGCCTTGTCGGCCACGCAGGATTTATTATTTCGCAAGTTCAATACATTAAAAGCAATTCCCATAAATCTTTTGTAATTTTAGATACAGGAATGCATCACTTGATCAGGCCCTGTCTTTACCAGGCTTATCACAATGTCCTACCGGTTAAAAAAAATCCCGGAAACCTGATCGTCGATATTGTCGGACCCATTTGCGAATCATCGGATGTCTTGGCAGCAGACCGTAGCATCACTTCGGTTCAGCAAGATGACTTTGTGGTGATTGCGGATTGCGGGGCTTATGGTTTTTCCATGGCCAGTCTTTACAATAGCCACGCTTTACCGAATGAAATTTGCATCTTCGATCACGCTTAAAGCCCCAAGGCGCAGATACAATTCCCGCTGTTCGCGCGAACGCACGGTCCATACTGCATAGGGTATGCGCAAAAATTTTAAAGTTTTAAAAAAGAAATTGGGGAAATCGTCGACACACAAATGCACAAGCTGCGGACGCATCCAAAATATTCCTAGCCATAAAATATAGCGATTAAGATCTTTCCATAGCTCGCCCTTGGCCCACAGAAAAGCCCGTGGAATTTTTGGATTGCGATGTCTTAAGTGATACAAAGCACCCACCGAAAAACTAGAAAACAGCACCCGATCCTGCCAATTGTGTTTTTCAATCAGATCGATCACTTTGTTTTCCAAAACACCGCCGATTTTAAAAACTGGCAATTTCAATTCAATATTTAAATATTTAATTTCGGTTTGTTTAAAAATTTCTTCTAATTTTTCAATTTGAAAATCTAGCCGCAGCTGTTCAGCTGTTTTAGCAGACAACCGGGACGAATCAGAGAATTTTTTCAAATCAATATCGTGAAATAAAACGATTTGCTGATCCTGACTTAGCTGAATATCAATTTCCGCCATTTCATAGCCCTTGCGACTGGCTTCGTCTAAACCCTGCAAGGTGTTTTCGCGAATCAGCTCGGTCCAAAAACCGCGGTGAGCTTGAATTTTAGGAAGCCAGGAAATATTCATTGCACTTTTCGTAACTCAGGCCGGTTGCGATTACCAATTAATTTGTAGCGAAGCTTCTGGCGATTGGAATTTAAGTCAAAATTACCTTCTAATTCGCCATTTTCATTGGATTTACCAAAACCATTGATGACCAGCGAGGTGGATCGATCCTCATTAAAAACCGCTAAAGCATCGGGGCTTAAATCTACTTTGCGCAAATTAACCTGGGCGGTTGTGGTCATATTGTTAAAATTCCACCCCAAATCAATTTTTCCATCCATTTCGCCATTTTCAATTTCGAATTTATTTAAATTTAAACTTAAACTTTTTCGATACAAAACTCCGTTGGTCCGAACAGCCAAAATTTTCTGAACAGCATGATTGTTGTCATTGCTAAAATTAATTTCTGTGGATTTTAAATCTCCGGAAAATTGGATTTTCTCGCTGCCGTCGAAAATAATATCGCCACTCCACAGTCCATAGTGTTTAAAAGTTTTGGCAATAGCCTCATTGCTTTTTCTTTCCACCACTTGGTCAAGATCAAATTTTTTCAGGGAAATTTTTGCTGGTTCCACTATTAATGGCTCCAAAGATTTAATTTTTAAATCAGGAACTGTGGCATCACCAAAATCCCCTTCCCAATTGAATTTTGAAATTTCAACCGGGGTTTTTAAACCTTTGGCGATTTCTGAATTGGTTTGCAATCGGAAGCTCAGCCAAGCTTGGCGGGTTGGAGTGGGCCCGCCGATTTGTTCCAGCACCGTGCCCAAGGGCAAATGGCGAAATTCTCCGTCGGCTTTGTATTTTTGATTTTTTGCATCGAATTCAGCTTTGGCAAAATAACTGCCTTCGCGCCAATTTCCGTTCACTGCTACTTGCAGCAAGGTTTCGGGGAATTCTTTGTAATCGCCTTCGACCAAAGCATGCGACAAATACTGGCCATAGTGATCCTTAAAAAAATTAGTCTGGGCTTTGAAATGAAAAATCCGCGGCATCGAGGTTTTTACTTTTAATTCAAAATTGTTCAGATAAAAATCAATGGCAGAAATATCTTTTGCAGCAATGTGAAATTTTTCGACCACAACTTTTTCAATTTCCCCGGATTGAGCTTCCGGCACCGAGGCACTGGTCTGCGCCACGGCAAGACTGACCCCGGATTGCACAGTTGGTTTTGGGGAAACCAATTTAGCTGACTCGGCTGATGAATTGCGACTGACCTTACATTCTTCGGGCAAACCGCGAAAATACACTTGTGCATCATCAATTAAAATTTCGCTGATGGGCGATCGTTTTTTTAAAAAAGAAATCAAGGACAGCGGCAATTCCAAAGTTTTAATATCAATCGAAGGCCTAAGCCAACATTCCTCATTGGAAATCATCCGCACATTTTTGACTTGCAAAGAAAATCTAGGTAACCAGCCCTTGGCAAAAATCAGCTGTGCAGATTCAAAATCCACATCCAAACTTTTATGGATTTGTTTGCTGGTGCGTTTTAATTCTTCGGAAATTTTTTCCGGAGTAATTTGAAATTTCAGCAGGGAACTTAAAATATAACAAATCAGCAAACCGCCCCAAAAAATAAATCTTCCGGGTTGGTCTGATACCATCGAGTGACTTTTAGGATTTTTTCTCATCCCTGTAATTTAACCCTATTTGAATGCGAATTTGATGATTTCGTATTCTTTATCGCCTTTGGGGCTTTGCACTAAAACCGTTTCGCCTTTTTTCTTTCCGATCAGGGCTCGGGCAAGGGGGCTCATAACTGAAATTTTGCCTTTTTTAACATCGGCTTCGTCGACGCCGACAATTTGATAATTTACTTTTTCATCCACATCCAAATCATGAAGATCCACGATGGCCCCAAAAACAACGCGATCTGATTTGATTTCGGTCGTATCGATCACTTCGGAGGCGGCCAATCTGCCCTGAATTTCAGCAATTCGACCTTCGATCATCGCCTGGCGTTCTTTGGCGGACTCAAACTCTGCATTTTCACTGATATCACCATGAGCACGGGCTTCTTCGATGGCTTTAATGACGGCGGGACGTTCCTCGGTCAGAAGTTTTTTCAGCTCGGCCTCTAAGGAAGCTTTGCCTTGAACGGTCATTGGGTATCTGTCTAATTCTTCTGCCACTGTAAACCTCTTTGAAAAAGCAGGAACAGTATCTAATATCCGCTGCCACTACAACATAAATCCAGGACTTGTGTCTTGAAAAGTGAGTTCTGCTCCATATTCAAACAAATCAGCTTTATTGTGTAGGTTCACCTTAGCAAAAAAGCAGGCTGAATTGAAACAAATTATTGATGCCATACAGACGGCCAAAACAGTTCTACTTTCCACCCACCGACAGTGCGATGGCGACGGCCTTGGTTCGCAACTTGCGGTTTACCATGCCCTTCGCAAAAGTGGTAAAAGTGTTCAAGTCGTCAACGTCGACGAAACACCTTCGAAATATTCTTTTTTATATCCCGATGCCCACATCAAATATTTCAACCAACATCCCGATCTGGCAATTTCAGCCGATGTTTGTTTAATTTTCGATACCAACGACGAACGCATGTTGGGAACCTTGTTCGAAAAATTCCGCACGGGCTGCAAAAAAATATTTTTCTTAGATCACCACCCGGCCTTGGATTCCGCAGCACCATTGCCAAAGGGTTCTTTTATCGACACCAATGCTGCCAGCACTGGGGAAATTGCTTACCGTTTGATTAAGGCCTTGAACATCCCCATGGATACCGACATTGCCAAGGCACTTTACACCAGCATTACTTTTGATACTCAGCTGTATCGTTTTGTCAGAAATTCCCCGAATTCCCACCGCATCGCTGCTGAACTTTTAGAACACCCCATTGATGCCAACGAAATAAACAGATTCTTGTTTGGTAACCAAACCGTTAAAAAAATGGCCTTTTTGGCAAAGGCCTTAAATCAGATCGAATATTATTGTGACGGATCTGTTGCGATCCTTAAAATTTTAGACAAAGATTTATTTCATTACGATCTGCAGCCCGACGATGCCCGCGACGTTATTGATGTGGTGATGAATATTGAAACCATTCAGGTCGCAGCCCTGTTCCGCGAAGATGGCGGGGAAAATTACAAACTTTCCTTGCGCAGCAAAGGTCACGTCAATGTTTTGCGAATTGCCGAAACATTGGGGGGTGGAGGTCATCTGTTTGCAGCTGGAGCTTTTATCACAGGGGATTTTGCTAGTTTTAAAAAACAGGTGATTGATTATTTTTCCAAACAGCTTTCTGTTTCAGAATCTTAATGTTTAGCATTTTATGTTGGAGTCAGAATCGTTAACTGCGAAATCGTGCAATCCGGGTTGCTAGTTCTGGCTGACAGGTTCCGCAAGCGGTGCCCGCAGATGTCCACAGACCAATCATTTCGACGGTCACTGCACCCATGGCAATAGCGTCTTCGATTTTTTGTAACGAGATATTTCGGCAATGACAAATTTCTTCTCGGGGTTGTTCTTCTGGCCAAGTGCCTTGCACTCGTTGGATAAATTTCTTAATCAGCAAATCGGAATGATCCTGACCTGTGGGCACCGGCCATTTTTTTGGATCTGCGCCGAATTTCGCAATCAGTTGTTTAATTTGGGCATTTAATTTTTCGCACGTGTTCCATACTAATTTGTCGTCCTTGATTTCGATGGAATCACTTCCGGTAAGGCTGACCTTGATGCTCATTTAAAAAGTCTAATCTAATTTATAGATTTCTCCTATAACCTTTCGTCTGTATTCGAAAATTTTTCTGACATCTGCTGCCACCAAACCCGATGCAAAAAAAGATCCCAGACCCTTCAGCGGCAGTTTGTATCGGACCCGATCCGTCATCAAAGTCCCCGTCCCCAGTTTTTCAAAACTATGGGTATGATGCCACAACTGGTAAGGCCCCTTCCACTGAGTATCAATAAATTCCTGCGGGGGATTCCAGTTTTCAATATGCGTCTGCCAGCGCACCGGAACGCCGCGGATTTTTAATTTATAATCGATCAAAGTCCCCTGTTGGATTTCGGGAGTCGACATTTTTTCAATATGAAAACCCACCACCGGAGGAGTGATTTTTTCCAAGTTTTTGGCATCTGAAAAAAATGGGAACAGCTGTTCTGGTTTTTCTTTGAAATACTGTTTGGCCAGAAAAATATCTTCGCCTTGGGCCTGCGCTTGCAAAATATCATTCAGCGCTGCCGGCAATTCTGGAAAAACAAATTTGAAATTAGTTTTGGACAAATTTTCGGAAGTAATTTTTTGGGAAGCTGTTATAATGCTTTCCTTTTCGCCAAACATTAGTTTTAAAATAAGTTTCGGTGTTGGCAATACGGCGGGGATTTTTAGAACCGTGGAAATCGCATTCGTCATTTCGCTATTTTCCACTGGATGGGGCGCAACCCCGCAAAAAGTGCCACTGCGATTTTGCTGTAAGCAAAAAATAAACAAGCTGATCAAATCTTGCTCGTGGATCCAGCTCATCCACTGTTTGCCATTGCCAATCGGCCCGCCCAGACCTTTGCGAAAGAAAGGTAAAATTTCTGCCAGATATCCGTGCGCTGCCGACAAGACTAAACCGATGCGGACAATACTGACTTCGGTGGATGGGTTTTTAAATTTTTCTGCTTCGTTTTCCCATTGCTGACAAAGTTCAGGTAAAAATCCCGTTCCTACTGTCGAGGATTCGCCCAACTGTTCTTCTCCGCGATCACCATAAAATCCAATGGCGGATGCAGAAATCAATTTTTTCGGTTTAAACCCCGAGGCATATAAATTTTGGGTTGCAGCCACGCGCGATTGGACTAGTCGCTGTTTTTTTTCTGCGCTCCAACGACCTTCGGCAACGGGTTCGCCCATCAAATGATAAATAACCTCGATCGATTTTTTATCTGCCGCAGACATTTGCGCATCGGAAATACTTTCCTGTGACAAATCAGCTTCGATAATTTTACAGGGAAACGGCAATTGCACGGCTGCAGAAGATTTCTTGCGGGTTACCACAAAAATTTCATGTCCCGCACGCACCAGTTGTTCGCCCAAAATTTTTCCCAAATATCCAGTCGCGCCCGTGATTAATATTTTCATTTTTTATCCCCTTTTAAAGTTTCTGCAAAAGTAGCCAGTGCCCGACCGCGAGCAAAATTATGCTCGACCATGGGTTGAACATACCGATCCGTTCCATATTCTGGAACCCATTTTAAAATATATTCATCTTCTGGATCAAATTTTTCAGCTTGAGTCATGGGATTGAAAATCCGAAAATAAGGGGCCGCATCGCAACCAGTCCCTGCCGCCCACTGCCAATTTCCATTGTTGGCAGACAAATCATAATCCAAAAGTTTTTCACTAAAATAGCGTTCGCCCTTAAACCAATAAATTAACAAGTGTTTAGTTAAAAAACTGGCTACGACCATGCGCACGCGGTTATGCATATGCCCGGTGGCATTGAGTTCCCGCATCCCAGCATCCACCAAGGGGTATCCGGTATTGCCCTCGCACCATTTTTTGAAATCCGCAGCACTGTCCCGCCATTTTACTTCGTCAAACTTGGGCCGAAAAGACTGCGTCGCAACCTTGGGGAAATGCCATAAAATCTGCATAAAAAAATCCCGCCAAATAAGTTCTGACAACCAAGTGTCGTTCAGTTTTTTGGCAGTTTTTGCAAGTTGACGAACACTGACTGTGCCAAATCTTAAATGAACCCCTAATCGACTTGTTCCATTTTCAATGGCAGGGAAATTCCGTTGTTCGGTGTATTTTTGCAAAGTGTTTTTCAAAACTGTCTTCGGTGGAATGGAAATCTGCGACCGAGAAAATCCTAAATCGGAAAACTCAAATGAAGTCTTATGTTTCACGGATTTATTTAAATTTTCACCTTCGCGAGAAAGCTTTTCGCTGGGAAATTCTTGTAAAACCCGATCTGTTAACTGACTTAGAACTTTACGTTTATAAGGGGTAAATACGGTATAGGGTTTTTTCTGATCGGTTAGTATTTCACTTTTTTCAAACAAACACTGATCTTTGAAAGTTAAAAAGGGAATTTCTTTTGCCGCTAAAAATTTGCCGACTTCCGCATCCCGCTTACGAGCATAGGGTTCATAGTCGTGATTTGCAAAAACGCTTTCGACCTGGAATTCATCCGTCAACTTTTGGAAAACATGCGCAGGAGTGCCATACTTAATCCACAAATCTGAACCGGCTGCCTGCAATTCTTTTTTTATTTCCATTAAGGTGTCGTTGATAAAAGTAACTCGCGCATCGGATTTGTCTTTCACTTTATCCAAGATGATTTTGTCAAAGATGAATAGACATTGAACATTTTTTTTCTGACTAAGGGCTTGATACAGACCATGATTATCCTGCAGTCGCAGATCCCGGCGCATCCAGAACAAAGTGATTTTGGACATCTTTTAAGATTAACGCTTGAGACGTTCGAACTGCAGCATATAATTGAAGTCAGATGCCAGAAAGCAAGAAACCAAAATCTACTTCCAAAAAACCCAAAGAGATTCAGAAAATCAAATCCTCGGTTTTTTCACGCTCGTTGTCCCTGGCGCAATTTTCACTGCAGGCTGGTGCAAAATTTGCGTCGCACCGCTTGGGAAAAATCGTCAACAATCAGTTGGAAAATCGCGAACGCTGGCTGAAATTTATTACTCAACAAGCCAATTTATTTTCGACAGAAGTTGGCCAGTTAAAAGGCAGCTTGATGAAAGCAGGCCAAATGCTTTCAGTTTACGGTGAACATCTTTTTCCGCCCGAAGTAAATCAGTTCCTGAAGACCTTGCAAAATCAAAGTGCTCCGGTCAGCTGGACTGCGATGGAAAAAATCATCAAAAAAGAATTTTCTGCCGATCTGCAGGCAGAATTAGAAATCGATTCCACACCCCTTGCCTCGGCATCGATGGGACAAGTTCACAAAGCGACTATTAAATCCACCGGCGAAGTTTTGGCCCTTAAAATTCAATATCCAAATGTGGACAAAGCCATCGACAGCGATTTGCGAGCGATAAAAAGTTTTTTAAATTTGCTGAAAGTTTTGCCAAAGGAAATCAACACTGAACCCATCTTTGCAGAAATTCGCGAAATGCTGGTGCAAGAAACAAATTACGAACAAGAAGCTTTACTTACAGCAACCTATGGAAAATATTTAAAAAACGATCCGCGTTTTATCGTTCCCAAAGTTTATTCGCGTTATTCCACAAATCGAATTCTAGCCACAGAATTTATCGAAAGTGTGCCGTGGGAAGACGACAAGGTTCGCGCCTTGTCACAGGAAAACAGAAATCAATTGGCAAGAAATATTTTAGAATTGTATTTTCAAGAAATTTTTCAATGGGGTTTTGTGCAAACCGATCCCCATGCAGGAAATTACCGAATTCAAATCACCGAAAATAAAATTAAAATTGTCTTATTGGATTTCGGGGCAACAAAAAAATATTCAGAAGATTTTCTTGGAAAATACCGCAACATGATTTCCGCCAGCGTCAGCGGAAACCAAAAGACATTTTTTGCTGCCGCCAGAAAATTAGAATTTTTAAGAAGTCCCAAAGACGATGAAAAACTAGAAAAACTTTTCGAAGAATTCTGTTTTATGATTGTAGAGCCTTTTGTATTGCCAGGCGACCCAAGAAATTCCCGCGGAGCAGTGCAGGCCGATGGCAGTTACGATTGGAAAAACACGGATCTGCCCAAGCGCACTTCCGACAAGGCTTGGGAAATCATCAAAGCCTTCGCGTTTAGAACTCCGCCACGAGAAATTTTATTCCTAGACAGAAAAACGGGCGGAATTTTTATTTTGATTTCGCTGCTGAATGCCAAGATCAACGGCCGAGAAATTTTGGATAAATATTTACAGGTTTAAACTAATTTTAAACTTACTTAGGTCAAAAAAATCTACGAAGACTATTCAGAAATATCAACATTGTCCCGCCCAGCCTCGGGCGATTCAGGCAGTTCCAAAATTTTGCACAATTTCTCAGAAAATCGAACTGGTCTAAAAATTTTAATATCCACTGAAACCATTTTCGTTTGAATAGTTGTAATAACACCTGCAAGTTTGGATAAATGATCGCCGGTAGATTCTAAATCTACGCTGGGTTTTTGATTTAAAATCACTTGATCCACGCGAAGGGCTGTGCGGCTGGCGCGTGTGATTCTGGTTAAAATATAAAGATCTTGATCGATCAAAGCGGGCCGAAGGTATTTGATGCGAATTTCGCTAACCGCAAGCGCAAGATTATCTTTCAACAATTCGCCGTGCCCGTATCCTGATTGATGAAGCCCGTGATTGCGAGCACGCTCGAAATATTTAAGATAGTTGGGATTATGAACAGCCCCACCAAAATCGATGTCTTCAAACTGAACATGAATGGGATAAATTGTTGTGCGAAGGTATTTCATCTATTAGCATTCCTTACAATCGACGTCAGTAAACTTGCTTAAAAGGACTCTAGTGAAATTCAGAATGGGCAGCAACCTAAATATCCAACGCCTATTGGTCATTGTGGCCATGGACGTAGAACAACAAGCCATAGTTAAAACGCTTGGCCCTTATGATGATATCCTTATTAGCAAAGCACTTGGCCTTAAAGCTCTGTTGTTTAAAAAAAATGGCAAAGAATTATTATTGGTAAATTCAGGGATAGGAATTGTAAATGCGGGGGTTTCAACAGCCTTAGTTGCCGATAAGTTTAAACTGGATGCTGTGCTGCTTTTTGGGGTGGCTGGGGCCGTCAAACCAGGCCTTAAGATCGGACAGCTTGTCCTTGCAAGCCAAATCATTCAACACGACAGTGTTTACAGCGAAAATGAACTTGTGCAGTTGATGGCTCCCGGCGCGCCCTTTGTTTCTGTGCAAGCCCATGAAAGAGAAAATCCAATTTTCGAAACTGATTCAGAACTTAGATCTTGGTTTAAACAAGTCATTGTTGATTATCCAAAAGTGCAATACACCGAGGGAGTCTTACTTTCCGGCAGTGAATTTGTCGGATGCCCCACACGAAAAAATCAGATTGCAAATATAAATAAAAATGCTTTAGCAGTAGAAATGGAATCTGCTGGAATCGCAGTGGTTGTAAAAAAACTTCGTCTGCCTTTTGCCGCATTAAAAACCATCGCTGACAGATTAAACCCCGACAATTCAATTTCACATGATTACAATAAATTTCTTCAAGCCGCGGCAGAAAATGCTGGCGATGTGATGAACGCAGTTTGGAAAAGTTGGACGCATGAGGATTAGCATTAATTTAATTCTGCAAGAGCGTGGTCCGCACAGCTTGGTAGCGGCGGCTGATTAGATCGAAGATATCTTGCTCGCTGCCCGCAATGCCGCGCGCTTCTCGTAAGGCAGCCGGTGTGCGAAGGCGCGGATCAAATTTCTGCCCCGGCAAATAAAGCCGCAGATCCCGACCTTGAGCATCAGTTAACTTCGAAGTCGTCGGTTGATAATTCGGGTTGTAAGCTCCGCCACCACCACCGTAATTTTGTGCGGAACCCCGAGTGCCATTTAAAATCTGAGCATCACGGCTGGCCGCAGAATTTCGCGCAGCACCTTGCAGGCCACCGGTGCCGGGAAGTGAACCAGATCCTGCGTTGCCGCCACCAGATGAGGTAACTCCGGGATTTGGTTTATTATTAGTGTCGAAGTTTAATTCCTGATTTTGGTCAAAGCCCAAACCGCTTGGCGTTTCGTTGCCAGCGCCGGGACTATTCAAACTTGCACCAGCAATTGTTGAATCAGAATTTGCATTCTGGCTGGGGGCAAGACTCCCGCTTAACGTAAGTGATACCGGTTGAGAATTTTGGTAACAAATCGGATCTGCGGGATTGGTGGAACAATATGCTTGGTTGGTGCTTGCAGAAAGATTGGTGCAACGAGTGGCAAGTGAAAGTCCTTGAACCGCTTGCTGCTGACCTTGTTTCGCGCCAGCCACATTTTTCTGAAAATCCTGACAGGTTCTTTGTTGCTGAGAAATCTCATCATTTCTTCCAGAAATTTCGGAAGAACTGAGCGAATTTCCACAAGAAGACTTCGCCGAATTAAGCCGCGATTGGGCACTCTGA
>JBBQHD010000055.1:0-17234 GCA_038323665.1 Bdellovibrionales bacterium | reverse complement strand
GCAGAAATCCGTTCTGGTTAAAGCAACAACTCGAGCTGAAGCTTAAAGAATTTTTTAAACTTGTCGAAAAGAAGAATGCGACCTCGAGAGTTGCTTCCTAAAAACCTACGAAAGTGCCTTTTTACTGTGATTCAATACGATCAAAGCTTGGACACTGTGGAAAAGCGTCCAGTCGCGTTCGCGCTACAGCATTTTCAAAACATCGTCCCAGGAAATAACAGGGACTTCTAAAACTTCGGCTCGCTGCAGTTTTGATCCGGGGTCTTCCCCCACAACCAAATAATTTAATTTTTTACTGACGGAGGATAAAATTTTGCCCCCGTTATTGACGATAATGTCTTTGGCCTCGTCGCGACCGATGGGTAAAGTTCCGGTGATTAGGAAACTTTTGCCGGCCAGTTTTTCTGTGGCGCTGGCGGATTTTTTCTTAACATGAATTTCAACACCCAATTTTTGCAGCTGCTGAATTTCTTTGGCCATGGGGCTTTTCAGCCATTCTAAAATGGCCAGCGCAACTTTTGGCCCGATTTCGGGGATTTTTAGAAGTTCTTCTTCGCTGGCTGCCAGTAAGGCATCGGCGGAACCAAAATGTTCTGCAATATAAGTTGCGGTTTGTTCGCCGACAAAGCGAATGCCCATGGCGAACAGCACTCGCGGCAAAGTTGTCGATTTGCTTTTTTCAATGCTGGCAAAAATATTTTCAACGGATTTTTCGCCCTGGCGTTCAAGATCCAACAGATCTTGTTTTTTTAATCGGTAAAGATCAGAAAACTTTTTGATTAAACCTTGATCCACCAAAGTTTCAATCAAGCGATCGCCGACTTTTTCTAAATTCATCGCGCGCCTGCTGACAAAGTGTTTGATGGATTCTTTGACTCGGCCTTCGCACAAAGAATTGGGGCAACGAAGTGCGACTTCTTCTTCAGCAAAAACAGTTTTGGTTTTGCAGATCGGGCAATGCTTTGGGGGTTCGAAGGCTTTGCTGTTCTTAGCGCGCTTGCTGATGTCGACGGAAACAATTTCCGGGATTACATCGCCCGCTCGCTGAATCACCACGGTGTCGTCGATGCGCACATCTTTGCGCGCAAGTTCCTCGAAATTATGCAAGGTTGCATTGGTAACGGTGACTCCGCCGACCTGCACGGGTTTCATAATGGCGACCGGGGTCAGGGCGCCGGTTCTGCCGACTTGAATAATAATATTTTCCACCACAGTTTGCGCTTGGGTCGGAGGAAATTTTGCAGCCGTTGCCCAGCGCGGACTGCGCGCAATCAAACCCAAATCTTCTTGCTGGGCTAAGGAATTTACTTTGACCACAATGCCATCGATATCGAAATTTAAAGACGCGCGTTTGTCTTGAATTTTTTCATAAAACTTCACCAACGAATCCGGAGTTTCGCACAGCGCAGTCCATTCTTTGGCAACGGGAAGACCCAGGGATTCAAAATAATAAACTAAATCTTGTTGAGTTTTAATTTTCGGTGGCAAGTCGGCTTCGCCCAGCGAATAGGCGAAAAATCTTAAGGGCCGCGCAGCTGCAATTTTTGAATCCAGCTGCCGAACAGCGCCGGCTGCGGCGTTGCGGGGATTGGCAAAAGGGGCAAGTTCTGCAGCCTCTTGAGATTTATTTAATTCTAAGAAGTCTTTTTTAAAAATTAAGACTTCGCCGCGGACCTCGAAAAGTTTTGGCGGCTTGTCTGTGCGTAAAACCAAGGGGATCGAACGGATGGTTTTGATATTGTGGGTGACGTCTTCGCCAACCGTGCCATCGCCGCGGGTAAGCGCGCGCACCAGGGATCCATTTTCATAAATCAGTTCCAAGGCCAGGCCGTCAAATTTGGGCTCAGCAAAATATTCGACATTTTTTTCGGTCATTAGAAATTTTTTCACCCGCACATCAAATTCCAAAAGATCTTCGGGCGAATAAGAATTGGACAGCGACAGCATCTGTTTTTTATGCGGAACCTTAGTGAATGCATCCAAAACTTGCCCGCCGACACGGTTGCTGGGCGAGTTTTTTTGTTTCCAGTCAGGATGTTCGGATTCCATCTGCAAAAGCTGAGCAAAAAGTTGATCATAGTCATAGTCACTGATCTTGGGTTGATCCAAAACGTGATAATTATAGTCGTGTTCGTGTAAGGTTTCGACCAATTCCTGATATTTTTTCTGCGACATAGAACCCCGAGATTATCGACAAGGTAAAAATTTCGCAATCACTATCCTAGGTGTTTGCACAGGCGCAGATGTGCTAAAGTCACTTTGTGAAGAAAATTATAGCGTCCATTTTGTTTATTTTTACCAGTTACGGAAAAAGCGCACAGCTTTGTGAACAGCTTTACCCCGCAAAACCATTGAATCTGGCCCCCTATTTTACAATCATTACGAACGCTTATCTTGGCGATACGCCTGACGTGCTTATTAATTTTTTACTAGCGGTTCAGCGCTGGCAAAAAGCAAGCTCTGCACAGGAAAAACAGCAGCTGTTTGAACAGGCCGAGAAACTTTCAGCCGGATTTGAAAAATCGTTTTTACTCAGCTTTCAAGAAATGCTCGCCAGCGAATCGGGCCATCTAGATACCATGAATAAACTATTACTTGAGTGCGAAAAAATAAAAAGGATTTTGCTTGCGGATAAAAACCAGCCATCGACTTCGTGGGCTTTGATGAATATGGTCCAGCGGGCATTCGAAGCTGAAGTTGAGGCATTGGAATCGCTGATAAAGAACGACTTCGATTATTTAAACGAACAGCGTTTTGCACAGAAACTTTACGAGGCTTATTCTGCTGCCACGGCAATCAAAGTTACGATTGCAAGAACGAATCCGTATGCCAATGAACTTAAAGCCATGCAGAAAATACTTCATGAACGCAGAAATCAAATCCAAAGCTACTTCCCGGCGTGGTGGGCGATGCAAGAGCTTGTCGATCTTCTGCGCCAACATCCATAATTCAAAGAAAAAACAGAACTTAGGTTGCCTGACCACGCCCCATTCGTTAAGTTCGCAATTATGGAAATTGAAAAACTAAAAGCCCTGTGCCATTTGGCCAGACTTGAAACCAGCGACGAAGAACTTAAAAATCTTTCCCAACAATTGGGACAAATTTTAAAATATTTCGATCAGCTGCAGAAAATCCCCACCGATGGAGTCGAACCCTTGGTAACCCCGGTTCAAATCGAAGCCATTTACCGCAATGACGAAGTCGAAGTCGAATTAGACTTGGCCGACGTAATGAAAAATGCCCCCGAAAAAGTTGGAAACTTATTTAAAGTTCCACCCGTTGTTTAACTAAAGGAATATCGTGGATTTATTAAAATTAAAAATTTCTGAATTACAAAAAAATCTTGTCGAAAAAAAACTTTCCAGCAAAGAATTAAGCGAGTTTTATTTAAAACGAATCGCGGAACATAATCCCAAGCTCAATGCCGTCTTGGTCAATAACGAAAATCTTTTGCAAGAAGCCGAGGCTTCGGATCGTTTGCGTGCCGAAGGAAAAAACTTGGGGGCATTGCACGGAATTCCTTTGGGCATCAAAGATATGTTCTGCACCAAGGGTCTGCGCACAACGGCGGGATCAAAAATTTTAGAAAACTTTGTGGCGCCTTATGATGCGACCGTCATTCGCAATTTAAAACAGGCCGGCGGATTGGTGATCAGCAAATTAAACCAAGACGAGTTTGCAATGGGATCGTCCAACGAAAATTCTTTTTTTGGCGCGGTTAAAAATCCCTGGAATACAGAATATGTCCCGGGTGGATCCAGCGGCGGCTCGGCCGCAGCAGTTGCCGCGGGATTTAGCACGGCAAGTTTGGGCACCGATACCGGAGGATCGATTCGTCAGCCCGCAAGTTTTTGCGGTGTCGTGGGAATTAAACCTACTTATGGTAGAATTTCTCGATACGGAATTATTGCTTTTGCCTCTAGCCTAGATCAAGCAGGTCCCATTACAAATTATGTCGAAGACGCTGCGCTAATGTTGGAAGTTATGTCGGGCCGCGATCCTCATGATGCGACCTCGTCAAATCTTGCCGTGCCGACTTGGAGCAAAAATCTTTCCGCCGATATGAAGGGCAAGCGCATTGGGGTTTTAAAAGAATATATGATCGACGGAATGGATGCCGACACATCCAAGACTGTGCAAAAAGCATTGGATGCTTTGAAAAAAGCGGGCGCAGAAATCGTTGAAGTTTCCGTGCCCCTAGCGCCCGAATCCATTCCTGTTTATTATTTGATTGCAACCAGCGAAGCTTCGTCGAATCTGGCCCGTTATGACGGGGTCAAGTATGGTTACCGAGCGAAATTTAAAAATAACACTCCGGCAAATTTGGACGAATTCTATTCTAAAACTCGCGGCGAAGGATTTGGTCCTGAGGTTAAACGCAGAATTTTAATTGGAACTTTTTGTTTATCCAGCGGATATTACGACGCCTATTACAGCAAAGCCTGCCAAGTGCGCCGACTTCTTACCAATCAATTTACCGAAGCATTTAAAAACTGCGATGCCATCGTCAGTGCCAATACTGCAACGCCCGCATTTAAATTGGGCGCGCGAGTTGCCGATCCATTGGCCATGTATTTGAACGACATATTAACTGTTTCCACAAATTTAGCAGGACTTCCCGGCATGAGTGTTCCGTTCGGAATGTCGGGCAATGGCCTGCCGATTGGAATTCAAATCACCGGAAAACATTTTGACGAACAAAATATTTTAAATGTGGGACTGGCCCTAGAAAATGTTTCCGAAGTTCGCGGCAGGAGGCCACTATGAACATACGCGGTTATGAGCCCGTTATTGGGCTTGAGGTTCACGTTCAATTAAATACCAAAACAAAAATTTTCTGCGCGGATTCGACAGAATTTAATGCTCCCGACAATATGAATACGTCACCCGTAAGTCTTGGTTTGCCCGGAGCACTGCCGGTTTTAAATAGGGCGGCTGTGGATTTGGCGGTCAAAACGGGGCTTGCCCTTCATTGCGAAATTCGCGAACGCTCGGTGTTTGCGCGCAAAAATTATTTTTATCCTGACTTACCAAAAGGTTATCAGATTTCCCAATACGATTTGCCAACGTGTGAGCACGGTTGGGTTTCGTTTTTAGTGGGCGACAAAGAAAATCAATACGAAAAGAAAATCAGCATTACGCGCGCCCATATGGAAGAAGATGCAGGAAAATCCAATCACTTTGGGGATTATACTTTGCTGAATTATAACCGTGCAGGAACCCCGTTGCTGGAAGTGGTTTCAGGACCTGATCTGCGCACACCGGCGGAAGCTGCGGCGTATGGCCGAGCGATTCGCCAAATTGTCCGTTACCTAGATGTCTGTGATGGAAACTTAGAAGAAGGTTCCATGCGCTGCGATTGCAATGTCAGCGTTCGCAAAGTCGGCACAGAGAAATTTGGAACCAAAATTGAAATTAAAAACATCAATTCATTTCGATTTATCGAAAAAGCCATTGAATTTGAAATCGAACGCCAAGTGGATTGTCTTGAACGTGGCGAAGCTTTGGTTCAAGAAACCAGATTATGGGATCCCGATAAAAATAAAACTTTTTCGATGCGCACCAAGGAAAATGCGCAAGATTATCGGTATTTCCCTGACCCAGACTTGCTGCCATTAATTTTAAAAAAAGAAGACATCGAAAAAATCAGAAAAACTTTGCCCGAATTACCCCTGGACCGAGCCAAAAGATTTGAAACGCAACTGGCGTTGTCGAATTACGACGCCCATGTTTTAACTGCTGAAAAAGAATTGGCAGATTATTTCGAAACCGCCGTCAAAGTTGGAAAAAATCCGAAATCAGTGGCCAATTGGATTACCACAGAACTTTTGCGCGAGCTGAACCAAAAAGAAATTTCTGTGACGAATAGTCCAGTCACCGCAGAAAATTTGGGAAAACTAGTGGCCCTAGTCGAAGATGGAACAATTTCTGGAAAAATCGGCAAATCGGTTTTCTTAGACATGTGGGCCAGCGGCAAAGATCCGCAAAGCATTATCAAAGAAAAAAACCTAGTGCAAATCAGCGATCCATCCGCTGTTACGAAAATCATCGATGAAGTGATGGCGGCAAATGCTGCCCAAGTTGCTGATTACCGCGCAGGAAAAGTAAAACTGTTTGGATTCTTTGTGGGTGCCGTGATGAAGGCTTCAAAAGGCCAAGCCAACCCGGATTTAGTAAATCAATTGTTACAGGAAAAATTGAAAGGATAGGTTTAGCGACCATGAAAGTTGCGGCCCTGGATCTTGGCACCAATACTTTTTTACTTCTGATTGCAGAATTGGATGCGGCAGGAAAAATGCAAATCCTGCACGATGAGGCCGTCGTGGTCCGCCTGGGCGAAAACGTTCATCAAAGCGGCGTTTTGTCAGCAGCAGCCCTTCTTCGTGCCGAAAATTGTTTGCAGTCTTTTAAAAAAACTATAGATCGTTTTCATGTCAGCAAAGTTTTAGCACAAGCGACGTCTGCAGCGCGCGATGCAAAAAATGGCAGTGAATTATTCGCAATCGGAAAAAAATACGACATCCCGATTGAAATTATCGCCGGCAATGAAGAAGCGGAAATTAGTTTCAAAGGAGCCAGCTCGGCGCTGCTTGAAAAAAAAGAATTTCATAACAAAAATATTTTGGTGATCGATATCGGTGGTGGATCTACAGAGCTTATTTTGGGTTCGCTGCAAAAGGGTATTCAGTTGGGGAAAAGTTTGAATATCGGATCAGTGCGATTGACCGAAATGTTTATTCATCAGCAGCCCACGGTTGTCAGCGAAGTTGAAAAATTAGAAAAACACATTCAAAATAGCCTTGCCGCCCTGCCCGCGGATTTAAAAATAGATATTCTGCTGGCCGTGGCAGGAACCCCGACCACTCTAGTTGCGCTGGATTATCCAAAATTCGACGCAGAAAAGGTAGAGGGCAGAACACTGACGCTTGAAAAATTGCAGCAGTGGAAAAATCTGTGGGAAAGCACCAGCGTGGAAGAAAAAAAACAAAAGTGGAAACTAGGCGGACGTGCAGATGTTATTTTGGCAGGCACGTTAATTTTAATTTCCGTGCTAAAGTATTTTAACTTTGCAGAATGTTTGGTTTCAACCCGAGGAGTTCGTTTTGGCATTGCCTACAAGTTGCTTCAAGAAAAATAATTTTATTTTCCTAGTGGTCTTGCTGATATCGCCGATTCTTTTCAGCACAGAAAAAAAAATTAATTTTGAAAAGCAAACCTTAAAACTTTCCGGGCAGATTTTAACTATAGAAATCGCCGATGACGATTCTAAGCGCCAGCAGGGTTTAATGTTCCGAGAAAAGCTTCCCGAAGGAACAGGCATGTTGTTTATTTTCGAAGACGAAGCGCCGCGAAGTTTTTGGATGAAAAATACTTTTATCGATTTAGATATTGGCTTTTTTGACGAAAATGAAAAATTAATTGATATGCAAACGATGACCGCAGCCAAATCTGTGATGGACGAACGTCCGCCTCCTTATCCAAGCAATGGTCCAGCTAAATATGCTTTAGAGTTACCAAAGGGCTGGTTTCAAAAGCACAAAACCAAACTTGGCGAGCACTTTGTGGTCGAGGAAAGCAAACTAAAGTCTAAAAAGAGACCGGGATCCAGCAGATAAAATTTTCATTTTTTTTCAAAGCTATGCTTTAATTATGACAGCAAGGAAGTCGTCATGAAAAAATTTGTCATCATTGGATTATTATTTGCAGCGCTTACTTCGTGCACATCTAGCAGCGAGAAACAAGAGGCAGGGGCAAGCGACACAGCAGAATCTTTAGCAGCTGACTCAAGTCTCAGTGGGGATTCTGGAACACCGGTCGACAATGAATTGGATAATGTCGATTCGGCAGCGGCAGAAACGACGACTCCACCGGCAGAAGCTTTGCCCGATCAACCGATGGATGCAAACAATCAAACGCCGGCACCAGATGCGCAAGGTCAGTTTGAAACTCCCCCTGCGGACGTTTCACAAGATGCTTCGATGACACCAGCACCAGACATGGGCGCAGCTGGAACGACAGAAGCAATTCCCGAAACTACAGAGGCAGCAACAACAGTTGCGGCGGCATCAACCGTATCAACGGCATCGACCTTACAAAAAGTTCCTGCCAAGCCCTGGATCGTTGGAAAAACAGTTTACAACGCAGTTTATTTTGCAAGACCCGGAGACACCGTTGCTGGAATCAGCGCCATGATTTACGGATCCGACAAATCGGATATTATTCGCAAGGGAAATACTCAGTTAAAAAAACGTGAACCAAAACCAGGCGAAAAAGTTTATTACAATTCGCCGATGCGACCTGACGACCAAGAAAGAATGATGGTTTATTACGAAGATATCGGAATGCCTGCAGAAACTTACAGTGCACAAGCCGGCGATAATTTGAAAAAAGTTTCGAAACAACTTTTAGGTTACGACAATGCTTGGAAAGAAGTTTGGGCATCGAATACGGTTGAATCCAAAACTAAATTAGACGAAGGAACTCAACTTAGATATTGGAAAGGCTCGGGCGCTGGCATGGCACCAACAGAACTTGCCCCGAAAGCCGATGCGAAAATGCCAATGAAAAATAATGCCATGAACCCGCCCGCGGAAGAAATGCCACCACCACCACCGAATGATTTTGCGCCACCACCAGAAATGCCGAACCAAGGCATGGCTGCAAATGACTTGCCTCCGCCCCCACCGATGGAAGCACCGCAAATGGCGCCGCCACCACCGCCCCCACCAGTTGTGATGAATACCAAAAAGGTTAAAAATGCCGAGGCTGCACAGGGCGATGATCAGATGATTATTCTAGCCGCAGTTATAGTCGTCGCATTGGGCGGAGCAGGTTTATTATTAATGCGCAGAAGACGTAAACAAAAAGAGTTTGATCAGCGTTACAACAATACTTCTACGCAAGTTGGCTAAGGATTAGTTTGCTAACCAGAGTGTGATTCAGAAATTATTTAAAAATGCCTTGAAACGGCGGGGGCTCATAAGGCTCACGAATGGATTGCCTAGGGTTGTTTTCATTGACGATCAAGCTGATTTTGCAAACAACAGGATTGCGATCTTTATCAAGAACTACTCGAAGAGTGGTTCTTTTATCAAGCGGGCAAAAATAAATATTAGATGATTCGGTATCGAACTGAATATTGCGGCAATCAGAAGTTTTGTGAAGTTCCGTCGACCCTTCTAAAAGATAATAAAGCACTAAGGGTTTGCGAACCCCTAGTTTCACAACCTCTAATTTTTTATCTGCGATAAAAATCGGCTCGGGGGTTTTGCTCGAACAGGTAACTGCTTCTTCTGCAATGCTTGATTGGCACAGCAAAAGAATGACCAATCCCAAAAAACAGGACGACGAGGGCCATTTCACCTAAGCAACTTTTTTAAAGATATCTTCCAGAACATCTCGGGAAGATGTGCGTTTATTTTCCACAAAATAAATTAAATCATCAACGATTTGAGTGTCGCGCTGACTGCCAGGATGAAATTTAATTCCTGCGCCGGCAGAGTTAGCCCAAACAACCGTTGCGGCCAAAGATCTTTTGCGGCCGGAAACAATGACGTCCAATTGCAGTTTGTCTTTGGCGCGCAAGGCTTTATCGGGGCAATCCAGAAAAGCTCCGCTGACGCTGATATTTTTCAGCAACCCGGGTGTGCCTTGGCGGGCGTAATTCCGACGAAAGCTTACCTCTAGTGTTAGTGGGGCTCTACGAGCAACATTTGTTTCAGATTGATCCATAAAACTGAACTCCTTCATTAGATATTCACTTAAACTGTATCGGTATTCGGCAGAATTTATAAAGTTCTGCAATTTGCTGGATTCTGATGATGCTTTTGACAAACCAAACTGAGGCAACCAGACTAATCTGATACGTGAAAATCGCAGTAATCGGTTCAGGCATCAGTGGCTTATCGGCAGCATGGCTTTTACAAAGAAGGCATGAAGTGTCTCTTTTTGAGTCAGAGGGTCGGGCGGGAGGTCACGCCAACACCGTATTTGTTTCAGACCGCGATGAAGAAGTTCCCATTGATACAGGCTTTCTAGTTTTCAACGATTTAACCTATCCAAATCTAGTCGGGTTTTTCAAAGAATTAAAGGTTCCCGCTGTTGAAACCGCCATGACCCTGTCGATTCAAATCGAAAAAGACGGCATCGAATGGGCGGGAAACAATCTGTCCACAGTTTTCGCGCAGAAAAAGAATCTTTTAAAACCCAAGTTTTGGAAATTGTTGCAGGAAATTATTCGTTTCCACAAAGATGCGGACCGCAATCTAGAATATGCAAAACAAACAAAATGCAGTTTACGAGAATTGATTCAAAACAGAAATTACTCGCAAATTCTTTTGGATTGGTATGTTTTGCCAATGGGTGGCGCGATCTGGTCGTCGAGCCCAAAACAAATGTTGGATTTTCCGGCACGGGCCTATATGCAGTTTTGTTTAAATCACCGCATGCTGCAGGTCGAAGGCCGGCCGATGTGGAAAACCGTGGATGGTGGATCCATCCGTTATGTGGAAAAAGTCTGCACAGCCTTAAAAGATCTGCGCCTGAATTCCAGAATTGATTCTGTCGAACGAACCAAGGACGGAATCTATGTGCATGGCAATAAATCTGAAAAATTTGACCAAGTCGTATTTGCAACGCATGCACCAACCACAGCGAAGCTTTTGTTAAATCAAGACAGCGAAGAAAAAAAAATCCTAACCAGTTTTAAAATAAATAAAAATAAAATTTCTTTGCACACGGATCACAAAGTTATGCCGCTAACAAAAAATATCTGGAGCGCCTGGAATGTTATTTCCAGAAATTTGCCCAACGAAGAAAACCGGATGGAGCTAACTTATTGGTGCAATGCCCTGCAACCCATTGCCAATTGGGGCGCCACCAAAGATTATTTCGTTACCTTAAATCCAATCGATACACGCAATGCGATTTTAGAAATCCCTTATAATCACCCGATATTTGACGAAGCCGCCATTTCAGCCCAAGAAAAACTGCCCAGCATCCAAGGCCGGGGTGGAATTTATTACTGCGGGGCATGGACACGCTTTGGTTTTCACGAAGACGGAATTATGAGCGCCGTGCAAGTGGCGAAACTTTTAGGCGTGGATGTGCCATGGTGACAGAACACTCTAAGATCTTGCGCGGCCGAATTTTCCATTCGCGTCCCGCACACAAAGAAAAAGCAAAAATGCCCGCCAACCAGTTTTCCTATCCCATCTTTAGCATGTTGTTAGACATTAAAAACGAAGGTGATTTTCAGAAATATTTTAAAAAAAGTTGGTTTTTTAAAATATTAACGCGTGATTATCTTGAAAACACTTCGGGAAGTTTGCTGGAAAATCTAAAAGAGTTTATTAAGAAATATAATTTAAAAGACCAAAGTGGAAATGCATTTCAAGCAGATCAAGCCTACAGAATCTATTTGCAAACCATGCCCAGAACTTTCGGTTATATGTTTAATCCAGTCAGTTTTTGGTATTTTCTAAGCGGGGAAGACAAATTAGTCGCAGTTCTTGCCGAGGTGAACAATACCTTTGGGGAAAGACATTTTTACTGGACCTTAAACCAGGAAAATTCAGGCCGACTGCGCAAACGATCAGAAAAAGTTTTCCACGTTTCACCGTTTTTTCCGCGTGAAGGTTTTTACGATTTTGACTTCCAATATCAATTGGCGGCCGCAAAACCAAAAATTAAATCTATCATCAATTATTTTAACAAATCCGACGAACTGCTGTTGGCAACTTGGATCGAAGGCACGCCCTCGCCGCTGACACAAAAATCCCTGCGTGCTTTGTTTTTTAAATACGGTTTACTTTCAATGCTTGTGATTTCTAGAATCCATTGGCAGGCTTTAATCTTATGGCTGAAAAAAGCACAGTTTTATCGAAAACCGGATCCGGGCAAACCGACGATCACTTTTTAAACAATTCTGGATTTAAAATAAAAATGTTGCTGATGCTTTTAGAATCCACCGAAGGCGGCCCTTTAGTTTTGGTAAACTCAGCGGGACAAAAAAGATCTTTTGGCAAAGGCCATCATCCAATCGAAGTTTTTTTAAAATCAGAAATGGTCTTAGACAGCATCATATCCCGTGGGGACTTAGGTCTAGCAGAAGAATACATCGCCGGAAATATGGAAGTCAGCGATTGGCCGCGTCTGTTCGAGTGGGTTTGTCGCAACGAAGAAGCCTTAACTTCGGCATGGTATGGAAAGTGGATTTCACTTTTCTGGGACCGCATTCAGCACTTTTTAAACCGCAATACCAAAACGCAGGCGAAAAAAAATATTCAAGCTCATTACGACTTGGGAAATAATTTTTATAAACTTTGGTTGGACCCCAGCATGACTTATTCTTCGGGGATTTACGAAAACCCGACAGTAACACTGGAACAAGCACAGCAGAAAAAATACGATCACCTGATTGAAATCGCCAACATTCAAGAAGGCGAAAAAGTTCTGGAAATTGGTTGCGGCTGGGGCGGATTTATTTCCCGGGTCGTGCAAACCAAAAAATGTTTTGTCACCGCGGTGACTATTTCCACCGAGCAATTTCAATTTGTGCAGGAAAGAATTAAAAAAGAAAACATTGAAAAATTTGTCGATATTAAATTATTGGATTACCGCGATATCAAAGGAAAATTTGACCGAGTTGTCTCTATTGAAATGATCGAAGCAGTGGGCATTGAATACTGGAATCAATTTTTTGCCAAGATCAGTGAAACCTTAAAATCCACTGGCAGCGCGGTTGTTCAGGGTATCACCATTCGCCAAGATCGTTTTGCAAGATACATCAAAGAGCCCGATTTTATTCGCAAATATATTTTTCCAGGCAGTGCTTTACTTACGGAAAATGCCGTGGTTGAAAACTGTCAAAACAATGGCCTAAGGCTTGAAAAAAAAATAATGTTCGGTAAATCCTACGCGCGGACGCTGAAAGACTGGCGGGAAAGCTTCGAACAAAAGCTTGCGGAAGTGAAAATGCAGGGGTTTGACGACAAGTTCGAGCGGCTGTGGAGGCTCTACCTTGCTTATTGCGAAGGCGCCTTTGCTGCGGAAAGAATCAATGTTGGTCAGTTTTTGATTCTGCCGGAACCCAGATCCTAAAGTATTTCCCTGGTCCGCCGATATATTATTGACAAAAGCAGCCCATCCATTCATTTTCAGGCTTCCAAACCAGTCAATTTAACCAAAATTTAAAAATATAAAAAAACCAAAAAAATAAATTCAAAGCAACCAAGGAGACACTACTTGTCTGAAGAAGAAACACCCAAACGCAAAGGCCGTCCAAAAGCAGCAGCAAAATCATCCGAAGATTCTGCAGCACCGGCCCCAGCCGCACCAGTGGTCGAAGCAAAAAAATCCGAACCTGCAGCGCCCCCGCCTCAGCAAACTGCAGCACCAGCGCCTCAGCAGCCAGCAGCCCCAACGACAACCGGCGCCAGCGAACACCTGCCAGAAACTCAAGGCGGTGGACAGCGCGAACGAACTCACTTTCGCAGGTTCGATAAAAATAAAAATTTCCGACAAAATAATAATAACAACAACAACAACAATAATTACGGCGGGCAAAAACGCGATTTCCGTCAGCAAAACAACGATCGGCCGCGCTACCAACAGCACAACAGTGGTGGGCAGAATCACAATCAACAACAAGGTCATAACCAAGGACCACAAGATGATTACCAACATCAACAGCGCCAGCACGCACAACAAGATGACAGCCACCATGAAAATATCGAAGTCGATCTTGCTGACATCAAATTTACGGACGAGGAAAAAAGCTGGTTAAGCTCTAAGGATTTGAAATCCAAAAGCATTACCCAGCTTTCGGATCTTGCCACCAAATTAAAAATCGAAAACGCAGCTGGATTGCGCAGACAAGATATGATTTTCGAAATTTTAAAACGCGCAGCACGTTTGGGCGTCGATATTTACGGTTCCGGAGTTTTAGAAATTTTGCCGGATGGTTACGGATTTTTACGATCGCCAGATTATAATTATTTGCCAGGCCCAGATGATATTTACGTCAGTCCTTCGCAAATTCGCCGATTTGGCTTGCGAACGGGTGACACCATCGCAGGAACTGTTCGACCACCCAAAGAAGGCGAAAGATATTTCGCACTTTTGAAAGTGGATTCGCTGAACTTCGAAAATACCGAAGAAGGCAAAAACAAAATCCTGTTTGAAAACTTAACGCCACTGTATCCCAACGAACGATTAAAGCTGGAACACAATCCCGGCGAATTCACGACACGTGTTGTGGATTTGATGTCGCCCATCGGAAAAGGCCAGCGGGCATTGATCGTGGCGCCTCCGCGCACGGGAAAAACCGTGCTGATGCAAAATATCGCTAATGCCATTACGGCCAATCATCCTGAAGTAAAATTAATTGTTTTGCTGATCGATGAACGACCGGAAGAAGTAACCGATATGCAAAGAACGGTTAAGGGCGAAGTCGTCAGTTCAACTTTCGATGAACCACCCACAAGACACGTTCAAGTTGCAGAAATGGTTTTAGAAAAAGCCAAACGCTTGGTTGAACACAAACACGATGTAGTGATTTTATTAGATTCCATCACTCGACTTGCACGCGCTTACAATACAGTAGTGCCACCATCGGGAAAAATTCTTTCCGGCGGTGTGGATTCCAATGCGCTTCATAAGCCAAAAGATTTTTCGGTGCGGCCAGGAATATCGAAGAAGGCGGATCACTGACAGTGATTGCAACGGCTTTGATTGATACTGGATCGCGCATGGACGAAGTTATTTTTGAGGAGTTCAAAGGAACAGGAAACAGCGAAATTCATTTGGACAGAAAACTAATGGAAAAACGAATTTTCCCCTGCATGGACATCAACAAGTCTGGAACCAGAAAAGAAGATTTGCTGATCGAGAAAAAAGATTTGGATCGATTGTGGATTTTAAGGAAAGTTCTAGCCCCCATGAATGTCGTCGATGCGATGGAATTCTTGCTGGATAAAATTAATTCTGCAAAAACCAATGCGCAATTCTTAAACTCAATGTCCGGCGGCGGATAATTTTCGGAACCTGTTGCGAATTTAACGGGTTTCCATATGGGCAGCGACTTTGCAGTTATCCTGAAAAATGGAAAACAGCAAAAGCATTGCCCAAGATCAGTTACAGTTAAAAGCAAAATTAGACCGGTCGAATCCACGTCCGAATATGAAAACGGAACTTCAGCTGTCATTTATAAAATCGAGCGAAGACGAGTGGCAATTGATTGCACACACCCTATTTTACCGCAGCTCAAGTTTTTTAGTGTTGTGCAGGCTTGGCGATCAAAACAAATGGGAAACCGTTGGCAGCACAGGGCTTGAGGATCTAAAAAGATTTTGCGCCGATTGGCTGAACGCCAACATTCGCCCAATAAATCCAAACTTCTGGGGATCTTTGGCCGGAATACAAATCTCGAACGAATTGCAGCAAGAACTTAATAAGCTGCTGCTCCTTCGGAATTAGTTCTAAACGCAGGCCCTTTATAATCGGAAACAACAAATTTTTTTGTAAAAAAGATCTGTCGATCTTATCGTCAGCGCTGTAGTTATTTCTTAATAAATTAATTTAGAAGAATGTTGGCGCAGGATCTGTTAAGTTTTGCTCTGTGCCGACTTGACTAGATTAAAATAGAAAGGATCTGTTTAAATGAAAAAACGATTATTGTTAGGAGCAGCGCTCATTTTTATTTCTTTAATTTCTCACGCAGAAGACTTATCCAGCTTTGAAATGCAATTCGCGAAAAATTCGGGTTTTGATTCGGTTAAGGTCGTAGGTATTCACCAAAGGTGGGCAAGCCTAAATCCATTTGGATTATTATCAACCGAAACCCAGCTAAGACTTATGGATTTGATTGTTTATAGAACAGGGCAAAGAATAGATCTTCAATGTTCAGCAGTGATTAATGGAGATTTTGGCCAATTATTACAAGGTGAAATAGAAAATTTAGAAATTATAGTTTCGGACTGTAAGCAGTTGAGTTCAGAGACAAAGGCATGGGATAAAGACGATTCAAATAAAATATATTTTAGATTCGGAAGATATGTTCATAATCACTATGTTCGTTAAAAATCAATTTTAAAGCGCATTATTATATTTGCTATAGTCATAGAATTCAGTCTTCATAGAATTAATTTAGCAAAAATAAATAAAGTAGAATACCGCACGTCACGATTTTTTTGCATTTAAATTTGAAGCGACTGCTCGAAATGCTAATTCAGGCAAACAAATCACAGCAAATCGAACTCATTTTTTTTGCTTTGCGGCACTGTAAAAAAGATCTGTCGATCTATCAGACAACTAGAAAAAAAAGTGTCGATTAAAAAAATTATCACAACTATAAAGCGCCAGCTCGAGTTTAGTTTGGCACTGCAGTTGCAAAACAATCACCGTGGATATTCGTATCCAAGGGAGCATACGTGTTTGCAAAATTAATTTTTTCAACATTATTTTTATTGGGTTTTGCGCAAGCAAAGGCCGAACAAGGAAATCAATTTATGTGCGCACAGCTTTATGCAGATCCCGAACAGACAGCGCGGTCTTACCAAGCAAGTCCGTTCGAAAGTGCAATTCCCTATGTAGCAGAAATTTCTTTAACGCTTGCAAAGTCTAATCCTGAACAACCCAAAATAGCCCTGCAGCCCATCTCTGGAGTGCGCGCAGAAATTATCGAAGATGCCGTTGTAATTACAACAGCAGATTTGACTAATGTGTATTCAATTCCCGGAGCAATCAGCGTGCTTGCAACACCAGTAAAAAATGTTTTTGTTGTCGGAACAATTTACGGTGAATACAAAAAAATCATTTTCGGCCGTTCAAGCTTCCCACCCAAAAGTGAAGAAAGAACTCTAACCGATCGCGATATGGGCCGAGCAATAGTGGCAATGGCCATCGTCGAGAACATTCGAATCTTAAGGGGAACAACCACAACCAGCAGAACGGCACAGCTACAGTTAACCCAAGAAAACGGAGCAGTAATCGCAATCACAATTGATCTAAATGCATGGAACAACGAAGCCAAAGGCCGCCCCACAAGCCCGCGATCAGCAATGCAACCAGCAAAACGCCGATAAGCAAAAATCCAAAAAAGAGAAAAATTTCTCAACCAGCCGCCAAGTTCAAATCAAAATACAGACACAAACCGGCCAAAGTAGTCTTCCGGTTTACAAGCCCCGAGAGCGGCCCTGCGTTTTTAAATTCGGCCGCGCGGGCAAAAGAGAGGC
>JBBQHD010000054.1:0-18164 GCA_038323665.1 Bdellovibrionales bacterium | reverse complement strand
ATGGGCCGGAAAAACACGAAATTGGGATGCTGTAAAAATAGTAAATTTAAATCCCTTGAAAGAAAAAAAGAAATCGAATACAAAAGAAAAACTTCAACTAGCAAGTTGATCTAGGCGACAACTATCCTGAAATCTTCCGATGACAAATTGATTTTGGTTTTTCCAAAAGAAGATTTTTTTACTCTTCTCAGCTCTGAAAACTTCAATCGTTGCATTGGGAACAGAATGTGTTTTCATAACTCCAACGCTAATTATTTGGTTATAGTTTAGCCAAATCGCTTCAGATACAACTGAAACAGGCACTTCGGCCTTCAAGGCCACTGCGAATACCACTGATAAAGCAAAAGATAAAGTTTTCATAATTCTCCTTAAAAATTAAATGCCGATACCGTTCCAAAGTTTGTGGGACTGATTCCCCGTTATTCAAACCAAAACAATTTTTCGAAAATAAGTATTGCTAAAATCAGGCCAATGTCAAAGTGAGTTCTATTAAGGCAGAGGCTAGCGCCGCTGTCTAAGGTATACACAATATTTTGTTTATAATGGTAAAATTACAATAAGCCAACATCAGGGCCAGAAAAAATTGAAATTAAAACCATAGCTATTGCCGTTGACTGCACCTGCACCAGAAATTCGAGGGTTATAGCTTATGCCCGTATATCTTAGGCCGATACTCATATTTTTTTCAGTTCCTAAAAAATAATCGCCTTCAATTACATAGCCTGTCGAATTGTCAAATTTAGCAGAAGCATTTGAAGCGTCCTTAGATCCCTTGAGTTCATTTCCGAATTGATAAACTAAACCACCGCCAATACGAAAATCTTTTTCTGTATTGCGGTAAAAACTGATGAGTTCTAAGGGGAACCGATACCAGTCTACGCTTCCATCCGTAGCTTGCTTAGTGCTAGTCCATTTAACGCCGAGAGTGGCTTGTGCTTCGAAAGTATGAGGCTTCGTTTCTGTTAAGTCGATATTTACACCACCGCCTAAAATAATTCCTCGTCCAGCTTCTATGTTAGATTTCGAGCCGTCTGAATAGGTAACGTCAATCAACTTGTCGCCCCCAAATTCTAAGGCAGATGTAAAAACAGGACTGAGTTTTGCGGCCTTTGAACTTACTGCTGCGAAAAATCCAAAAAATAATAGAATGTTTGCAAAGATTCGAATCATTGCCCAACCTCTAGGATACTTTTAGTTGGTTTAAGTTTTTCACTTCTTCAGTCCCTTAATCATATTTATAATTTCATTTTTTAAATTTTGAAGCGACGCCATTTTTGCTTTTTCAATAAGATCTTCATCTCTGCTTCCGAAAAGTGCGATATGAGTCTCGTTTGATTTACCTTCAGCTTCGGCAGACAAATAAAGATATTCATTTCTGACATCCCACATTGAAGCGCTTGTTAAAAACAACGCATCCGATTCAGATCCCGGAACAAAAGCCGTTGTTATCAAGAGGATATATGACCAGCCCCAACTGTTGATGTACTTGTCCATTTCGCCAGCGCCATCAACGATGATAACCGCATCAGCGCCATGCTTAGCAGCTGCGATGCGAATAGATTTTAAATCCTCATCAACAACGAGATTTCCCAAAATTGGAAATGCTTCCGAGATCGCATTTTCCAATTTCAATTCTTTCGAGACCTGTGAAATTAAGTCTTTGTCTTGATCTGTCCATCGCCATTTTGTTTTGTCATGGCCTTTTTGCGCGGGTCTTTTAAAATAAACCGCCAACTTGAAAGGCTTTGGCAAATTTGGTTTTTTTCTTAAGATATCTTTAATTTCTTTCTCGTTCACGACGGGCTTTTGAACGCCGATTTGTTCTTCGAGCGACCCACGGTTGAATCCCTTGCTCGCACATCCTGAAACAGCCAAAGCAAAGGGCAGCAGCAAAAGTATTAAATTTTTCAATATCATAACCGTAACTCCACCTGAAGTCGTTTTGACTTGCTTAAGATCAAAGAAATTTTTAATTGCCATATTTATCTCCTTCGGTTGATTGAACCAACGTCATTATTTTTTGTAGTTGTGGTTCGGGGTAATTCGAGCAACTGCAGCGGTTATAATTTTATTCTCAATTCTGTATTCCTTAACCTTAATGCATTTGCAATAACAGAAACAGAACTGAGGCTCATGGCGGCGGCTGCGACCATCGGACTTAGAAGGATTCCAAATGTCGGGTACAGAACTCCGGCAGCTATTGGAATTCCGAGGGCATTGTAAACAAAAGCAAAAAATAAGTTCTGGCGAATATTTCGGATGGCTTCCTCGCTTAACGACCGCGCTTTTACAATTCCTGTCAGATCACCTTTTACCAATGTAACACCGGCCGTGTTCATCGCGACATCGGTTCCTGTGCCCATGGCAATACCAACCTGCGCTTGTGCCAGTGCCGGCGCATCGTTGATACCATCGCCTGCCATTGCAACAAAGCGTCCTTGTTTTTGAAGTTCTTTGAGGATTTCTGCTTTTTTCTGTGGAAGAACATCGGCCATGATTTGATCAACGCCCACTTTATTTCCAACAGCTTCTGCGGTTTTTTGATTATCGCCAGTCACCATGATGACTTTGATACCCAAATCTTGCAGTGATTTTATTGCCGAGATGGTTGTGTCTTTAATCGGATCAACTACTGCAATTATGCCGGCGAATTTTTTATCAATGGAAACAAACATCACTGTTTGCCCTTCGCCTCGTAATTGATCCGCTTCGTTTTGCATCGCAGTTATATCAATTCCCAAATCATCCATAAAAGTTCTGTTCCCAACAGAGACGGATTTTCCAGACACTTGCCCTGTCGCACCTTTTCCTGTAATCGATTTAAAATTTTCAACCGAAGTCAGTTTTAGATTTTTTTCTTTTGCGCCCGAAACAATGGCGGCCGCTAAAGGATGTTCGCTGGCTTGTTCGATGCTGCCGGCCAGTGCAAGGACATCATTTTCAATAAATGCATTCGCAGTTTTCACAAAAGAAAATTTTGGTTTTCCTAAAGTCAGGGTTCCGGTTTTATCAACAAGTAGAGTGTCGATTTTTCTTAAAAGTTCAATCGACTCGGCATTTCTAAATAGAATCCCCATTCCGGCTGCGCGACCCGTCGCCACCATGATCGACATCGGTGTGGCTAGGCCAAGTGCACAGGGGCAAGCAATAATAAGAACTGCAACAGCATTTACCGTTGCATGCGCAAGTTTTGCCTCGACTCCGAATACCGACCAAATAATAAAAGTTAAAACTGCTGATAAGATAACAGCAGGGACAAAATAGGACGCAACCTGATCGACCAGCTTTTGAATCGGGGCCCTTGATCTTTGCGCTTCTGATACCATCTGCACGATTTGTGAAAGCAAAGTATCACTTCCCACTTTTTCTGCTTTGATAACAAGAGCACCTGTTCCGTTGATGGTAGCCCCGACAACTTTGCTGCCCTCAATTTTTTCAACTGGAAATGATTCGCCAGTTACCATGGATTCATCGACCGAAGATTGGCCAGATAGAACAATCCCATCCGTCGGAATTTTTTCCCCTGGACGGACTCTTAATTTATCACCAATAATAATTTCACCCAAATCGACGTCGTGTTCAGTTCCATCGGAATTTATTCTTCGCGCAGTTTTTGGTGAAAGACCAAGAAGGGATTTAATGGCAGAACTTGTTTGTCCGCGTGCTTTCAGTTCTAAAACTTGCCCCAAAAGAACCAAGGTTACAATTACGGCTGAGGCTTCGAAATATAAACCCACAGAACCTGTCATTGGATCGTGAAATGAACTTGGAAATAAATCTGGAAATAAAACAGCGATAAGACTGTAGATGTAAGCAACGCCAACGCCTAAGCCAATTAAAGTGAACATGTTTAAACTTCGATTTACGAGTGATTGCCAAAATCGAACAAAGAAAGGTGTTGCCGACCAAAGAACGACAGGGGTTGAAAGCAAAACTTCCGCCCAGGGGAAATGAAATCCACCCATTGTGATCACTAGAAGTGGAATGGATAAACCAGCGCTGATCCAAAATCTTTTCAGCATGGAATGGTATTCAGTATTGTCTTCTTCGGCATTCAAAGTTGCATGCAAAGGTTCAAGTGCCATACCGCAGATTGGACAACTGCCTGGCCCCATCTGCCGAATCTGTGCGTGCATGGGGCAAGTGTATTCGATTTCTTTGGAAGCAATTTTTTGCGGTTTAGGATTTAAATATTGCGCAGGATTGTTATCAAACTTCGACTTGCATTTCAGACTGCAGAAAAAATATTTTTTTCCATCGAGTTCTGAAGATCCTTTTGCCGAGTTTTCAGAAACATTCATTCCGCAAACAGGGTCCTTCAACACTGATTTTTCATTTTCCAGATGGGAATGTTCCACTGACACCGCCTTTTGCTTGAACAACAATTATACACCGGAAGGCTGCCTGTGTCTGTATATGAAATAAAAAGTAACATTTTGATTACTTAGTCGTAATAATACACTGAAGGTATGAATTCAGATCTAAGTGATGAGCATCTTATGTCTGCTTATGTAAATGGTGACCAAGGGTCATTTGCAATTTTATTTGAAAGATATAAAAACAAAATTTACGGATTCTTACATCGTCGCTTAGGATCTAAATCCAGAATGCTTGTCGACGACCTTTTTCAGCTGACTTGGCTGAAACTTCATCAAAGTCGTGCAAGTTTTAATGAAAATAAATTGTTTTCCACATGGATTTTCACGATTGCTCAAAATTCAATGTTGGATCATTTAAAAAAATCCTCCAGCAAATTTGAATCAGCCGATGACTTGCGGGTCGAGCAAGAAATGGATCCTTCTGAAAATGTCGAAGAAAAAATGATCCGCATAGAATCTTCTGATAAAATCGACCAACTGTTGTTGCTGCTGCCAGATAAATTAAGGGAAGCGATCGTATTGTGCGACCTTGAGGAACTGCCGTCCAAAGAAGTAGCCATTATTCTTAACATAAATGATGTGGTGGTAAGACAAAGATTATTTAAAGCACGAAAGAAACTTCGCGAATTAGTCGAGAAAGAAAAAGGTGGAATCATATGACTCAAATTCCAGAACAACTTTCCAATAAAGTTAATCAGGCTATTTCTAAAGCACTAGAAGAAGAAAAAATTCCTTTCAAGAATAGAATGGCGAAAATAATTTTAATTGCATCGGTATTAGTTCTTTTCTTGGCTGGCTTGGGCTGCATTTCCCTTAAACAAAGTCTGCCGACTTCGTGGACTTTGGCTTTTATTGGTTGGTGGACACTACTGATTGCAGCGTTCACACTTTATTTTAAACCAGAACCAAAACTTGAAATTCAAGGGAATCTAAGTTCTTGGATTTTTGCAAAAATCATTATTTCAATGACCGTGATTACTATTTTTGAATTGCTGATCTGCCCCTCGTTTGTGGTGATGGATTCGATCTCCAGTTGGACATTTCTGGCCCCGATAACGGATGTTTTTATGTCTTGGGGTGGCATGAAGGCCTGCATGTTTTTATGCGGATTTATTTTTGTTGGACTTGGCTCTTTGGCTAGTTTTTTACTAGTGGCAAAAAGCCTTTCTGGAAGCTCTTTCCGCGGGTTTATAAAATGTGTAGGCATTGCCTATCTGACTCAATTACCCATTCTTTGGATTCAACTTTGTGATGAAATGCTTCGTGAAACTTTTTTATTTTGGCTTTTGGGAAGCGTGCTAAGTCTTTTACTGGCAGGCCTGATTATCCATCTCGATTTGAGACGATTTTTTATTAGAAATAACATTTAAATTTTTCACTCGTATTACTTGTAGCATATAGATTTCAAGTGATGGGGTGGCTTTTGAGATCAAAAATTTTAATTTTAATTCTAATAGGCTCGATCGCAAATAAGATTTATGCCCATCCTGTTTCCTATAAAGGTTCAGTTAGTTTTATGTCGTGGACCCAACCCTATTTGACAGATATCTGGACGACCTATTCTTTTCGTCCTGATATGGCCGTTGCGGCAAGGTATATGAAAATGAATATGCCCGAAGGAAATTTTCAAACTGAACTTGCGCAATACGATGTTCTTTTAAAACGCTGGAATAAACCAAACTATCAAGCAAATATTTATGCCTACGGTGGCTATGGAGCAGTTCGTTTTAATGATTTAAACGGAACAACTGGAATCGCAGGACTAGAGGCTGATGCAGAATCCAGAAAGTATTATATTTCTGGAAAATCAGAGTGGATGAGGCCTTCTGTTGGACCCAATTTTGATCATTATGAATTAAGACTTGGTGTTGCCGCCTATGAAGCTGAATTCAATGAAATCGCATCGTGGTTGATCTTGCAGTATCAGTATCACCCTTCGTTGGCGAAGCCTTCAGTGCTGACGCCACTAGCAAGATTTTTTTATAAGAATGTGCTTTGGGAAACGGGTGCAAGTCTAGATGGGGATATCATGATTAATTTAATGTTTCATTTTTAAAGGAGAAAATTATGAAAACAAAATGGTTTGTAATAATGATTGCAAGTTCACTGGTATCAGTAAGTAGCTTTGCAAAAGACATCGCGATCACAGTTGATGGAATGGTTTGTAGTTTCTGTGCGCAAGGAATTACAAAAAGTTTTAAAAAATTACCTGAAATTAAGTCGGTGGATGTAAAATTAGATGATCACTTTGTTTATCTTAAAACGCAAGACGGGAAAGACATCAGTGATGAATCCATTAATAAAATTATTTTAGATGCAGGGTTTAACGTTCAAAAAATTGAAAGAAAGTAAGCTTTATGAAAAAAGTTATTTCATTTCTGACACTTTTTACTTCGGCAAGCACCTTGATCTGCTGCGCCCTTCCGGCCCTGTTTGTGGTGCTGGGATTTGGTGCCGCATTTGCTGGAATTATCGGACACGTTCCACAACTGATATGGCTGTCACAACATAAAATAATGGTTTTTAGTTTCGGTGGAATAATGCTTTTTGCCGGAGGCCTTCTGCAATGGAAAGCCAAACAACTTTCTTGCCCCATTGATCCGAAATTAGGTGCGGCATGTGCCACAACTCGAGACTGGTCGGGTGTGATTTATTTTGCGTCGGTCGGAATTTATCTAACCGGAGCATTTTTTGCTTTTCTGGCTCCAATTATTTTTAAATAAAATTATTTATTGCAAAGATATATCCGCTACGAGAAAGCTTAGTCCGTGTTTCGGATAAGCCGGTTTTTCGTATGCAGTTGAATGACGATTAGCTTGTCCTCGTGTTTGCACTCAATAGAACTAATAGAATGAGGTAAGCATGAATAAGGTTAAAATTTTTTTAGTTTTATCAGTTAGTTTGGTTTTGATTTGGATGATATACTTTTTTAAAACGTCAAATTCATCGGACGGCATTGGTGAAGATAAAAATGGAAATGGTGTCAGAGATGATGTGGAGGCAAAAATCATTGCAAAATACCGTCGCTTTGAAAATACCAAGAACGCGATGTTTCAATTTGCGCGGGCGATGCAAAAAGCATCATCAGATGCTAAAATGACTAAAGCACGCGCTAAGGAAATCGGAATTGAAGCAATGCGTGCAGACCTTTGCATTTGGAAAGTTGAGCCAAGGTTTACAAGAGAACATTTAGAAGTCGAAGGATGGGTTGTGAACTCTTATCAGCGCAGCAAAAACTACAATCATTATAATGCAATGTTGAGTGGCGAAGTCATTGAAGATGGGCCGGACACAGAGATGTGCGATTTCAAATTAATTAAATGATAAAATTATCTATATTTTTTTTGTTATTTTCATTTCCAAGCGTCGTAAATGCTTATTGTGAGCAAGCCAATTTTAGCGTTTTTTTTGCTAATGGCATGTTTAACTCTCGAGAAGATGCATTGACTTCATATAAAGCATACAGGGATCAATTTCATTATGCAGAACGAAAAACATTATCCATTTTATTTGATCGAAAATTTATTGCTTATAATACTGACGAAGCCCTTCTTAATCAGCTTTTAGAGGTTGCAAGGCAAAAATCAACTGATGTTGAGATTTCATTTTGGAAATATCTATCTAGATTAAATCAAGCGCCAGATTGGTTCCAAGTATTAGCAGCTCAGATTCAAAACAATATTGTATTGAAAGAAATCTTTTTAAATCTGGATTTACAGGTTCAGATTGATCAATATGTGAAGATTCTGAATATTCCAAACAGTCATATAATTACGATTGCGCATTCCCAAGGGAATTTTTTTACTAACTTTGCATTTATGAAAATTAAAGCTTCCCACCCAGAATTTGTCAGCCGAATTAATATGGTTTCAGTTGCTACTCCAGCTTCAGAAGTCTTTAATGATGGCAGGTATACAACTTTAATAAGTGACTGCATTATGGCAAAAATGCCTGGAGCATTGGCAGCCAATTTATCTGTAGAAAAACCTGGTTTTTGTGATCACTCATTTGTAGACCATTATCTTAATCGCCCAGAGCCCCTGGAAAAGATAAATAAAGATGTTTTGTCAGAAATTGAGCTTAGTTCGCAAACTCCTGATTTTAATGTCCCATTGTCAGAAGATATAAAGCCTTTTTTATTATTTGAAGATCAACTTAAAAAAATGAAATACCCCCATGTGTTTGCGCCACATCAATGTTTCGCGTTTCGACTTTCCTACAGTCTTAGAAATTTATACTGGCAAAATATAACCTGTTCGGATCGTGGGTTGATCGGCTTAACAAGAGCAGCAAAACAATGTCTGGAAACCAGTCAGAACAAAGAATCTAACAGTGGAACATATTTGTGTCCTAACTATTTTGGAAAGGAACCAAATTCTTTCAACGATTCTATGGGGCAACTGTTTAGAGAAAGTGATATTGGTTTTCTATACGAACATCCTGAGTGTGATTGGTCCAAAGAAGTGTTTTTTAAAAAAATTATTTCACCTGAGCTTGTAGATAAAACGATACAGTTTCTAAAGCGTCCTTGGTCGGAAATTGATCTAAACAACACAAGTCAGGAAAATACTTAAATTTACTTTTCAGTTTCACAAAAACGCTGACTAATGATAATAAAGAAAACCGATTCTGGACGACGGATGAATTTCCAGAAGCGGTGTCGCTTTAGACAATTAGATCAGGGACATTAAAATTTATTTCGATAAGACCAGCCCTGTGCGCTAGAAAGAAGACTGAATTTATGCTCGAACAAGCTAAGTCCCAACAGCAAACTTCGCCGCGAAATCCCGGTATTGATATACTCAGAGGAATTTCAGTAATTCTAGTGGTCATTCACCATTTGGACTTACGATTGCCATTGAAAAAAACTTTACTAGCAAATTATTTTCCGAATTGGTTTTTAGGTGCATGGACTGGAAATGGCTACGAAGCAGTTTTTATTTTTTTTGTTATTTCAGGTTTTTTGATCGCATCGAATTCAATGAGTCGTTGGGGTGGACTTAAAAAAATCGACATTAAATTATTTTACCGGCGTCGGGCTGCGCGGATTCTACCCTTTCTTTTCATTCTAGTTGCTTTATTGGCAATGCTTCATTTGTTTGGGGTTGACCATTATGTCATTAAAAAATCCACGCAATCATTAAGGGATGCGATCGTTACAACCCTTACTTTTAGATTGAATTGGTATGAGGCTACGACTGGATATCTTCCGGCAAGTTGGGATGTTCTTTGGTCACTTTCCATCGAAGAAGTTTTTTATCTAGCGTTTCCAATTATCTGCGTTTTAGTTCGTAAGACATGGCTTTTGGCAATATTACTTTTGTTACTTTCATTGTCGCTTCCCTTTACGCGCGCGGCACTTGACGGAGATACCTTGGTTCAACACAAAGCATATTTGCCTGGCATAGCTGCAATTGCGACGGGTGTATTGGGAGCTCTGATTGCAAATTGGTTGAAAAGTCGTGCTTTCAAAATTTCACCTGCATTTTATATACTAGGATTTGGCGGTGTAATTTCCGTTATTTTTTTCGAAGGCTTTCTTTGGAAATTTCTAGGAAACGCAACGATGCTAATTTTAGTTTTTTCAGTGATGCTGCTTCTAATTTTATTTTATTTGCGGGGCGAAGTGCAGTTGCGCCGCAGGGCCATATGGCTGCAGTCTTGTGGGCGTTTAAGTTACGAGATTTATTTAACTCATATGTTTATAGTTTGGTGGATTGCCGATGCTTATCATGCACTTGCGATCGATGAAAAATGGGGTTTTGCTTTTTACCTTCCAGCAATGATCTTTTGCTGGATACTTGGCAGCATATGTGCGCGTTTTATTTCCGATCCACTTGATCGAGCGCTTAGGCCGCGCCAACCTGCTTATAATTTTTGCTAAGTGACGTTTAAATCTAACCAAACACTAACTTTTCATTTTACAGATTGCCTGAGACAAGGGTTGATACTTAGTGGAAGGGCGGCCTTATGCAAAAATTTAAAATATTTTTTAATCACGTTTTTTTAGAAATTGTTATTTTTGCGCTGATCTTGCTGATCGGCTATCAAGCCTTTGCAACGAGCCTGAAAAATTTTGAAAAACGACCAAAATTGATTGTGGTTATTGTGATCGATCAATTTCGTGCTGATTATTTAACCAAGTTTTCTAAACAATTTCTGCCTGCTGGAAATGCGCAAAATCCCGGGGGTTTGCGATTTTTGATGAATGGTGGCGCCTACTTCCCCATGGCGCAGTATCAGATTTTGCAAACCATGACCTGTCCTGCGCATGCGATGATTCTAACTGGATCCTATCCTGCTCAAACTGGAATTGGTTTAAATGAATGGTTTAATCCCATTGAAAACCGAATTGTCTATTGCGTGGAAGATTCTGAATTTGGCATGTCACCAAAAAATCTGAGGACTACAACGGTAGGTGACGAGCTGAAAACATTTTCCCAGAAATCTCAGACTATTGCCATCAGTGTAAAAGATCGTTCAGCCATTGCCCTTGGCGGGAAAAAAGCCAATATGGCCATTTGGTTTGACGTCAAATTGCATGCTTGGAATATTGGCAGCTATTACGGAATCAAAGAACTGCCGGCGTGGGTCAAAAAACAAAATGAAATTCTTGTTCAATCGGGTCTGTCTGAAAAAATAGATACTCCCAATTTTGAATCTGGAAAACTGGCGGTGAAATCCAGTTTGGATTTGGGGCTATCGGCATTGCAAAGTTTAAAAATGGGCCAAAACTCAGACAGCACAGATTTGCTGGCAATTAGTTTATCTCATCACGATATCTTGGGCCATACTTTCGGGCCGGATTCCAAAGAAATGAAAGACTTTACCATTTTAGAAGATCAACTGTTGGCTGATTTTTTTAAAAAACTGTCGCAGCAAACTCATAATCTGGCTGATGTTGCCATTGTCTTGACGGGCGATCATGGAATTCCACCCACGACGGATGTGGCGCAAAAGAACAAACAGCCAGCGGGACAAATTGATTTACTGGGGATCTTTAAAAAAATAAATTCCGGATTAGATGAAAAATTTGGTAAGCCTTCGAAAGAATGGATTAAGGGAACACACCTTTACCATTTCTATTTAAATCCAGAAGTTTTGCAGAATAAAAAATTAGAAAAATCGACGGTGGAAAACCAAATTAAAAAGATTCTGGAACGCGAACCAGGAATCGATTTGGTTATCACCGAAACAGATATCGTTAACAATCATTTGCCCTCGGGTATTTTAGAAAAACAAATTCGCAATTCATTTATTCCTGGGCAAAGTGGGGATGTGATTCTGATTCCTTCGCCCTTTTTCTATGAAAAAGGGAAGAATAATACGACTCATGTAACGGGTTACAGTTACGATCGAACGGTTCCGATGATATTTTTTGGCCCCTGGTTTAAACCGGGTATTTACAGCGAAGGCTCGGTTGTGGATATTGCCAGCACCCTGACTTTTATTTCTGGCGCCTTGCCCCCGGCCAAAAATCAGGGTTTAGTGATCAAAGAAATCTTGAAATAGGAGCAACCTTGGAATTTATTATTGGCATTCTTGTTTATTTATTTATACGCTGTTTGTTGTTTGGGTTTTTTACGGTCGATCAAAACGAACGGGCAGTGAAAACTATTTTTGGCAGAGCGCAGCGCCTGGCTGGACGCACCAGCACTGATGCCATGGCTGAGTGCCTTAGCGAAGAAGAAAAACAGCGCTATAGTTTTCCCATGGTGAAAGTCATTGGCCCTGGATTGCATTTCAAAATGCCCTGGGAAAAGGTTTATAAAACTTCCATCGCCACCGAAACCATTGATATGGCGGCTGATTTAGAAAATTCCATGGCCAATCACGATGGGACTTTGTTGGAAGCAGTTACTCGCGATCAATTAAATATTGGTTTAAAAGGACAAATTCGTTACCGAGTTTCCGAACAAAATCTTTACGCTTATTTTTTCGGAATAAAATCTCCGGTCATCCATGTGATGGGTTATTTCGTTTCAATCTTGCGGGAAAAAATTGCCAATTTTGAAAGTCATGCAAAAAAAACAGAAGTAGACGACCCGATCTTGCTCAGTGATACGCATATTTCTGATGCAGTTTCGGTCAATGACTTAAGAAAAAATTTACGCGAAATCAATGATTCCATGTTGGAAGATTGCAAATCGGCACCAGCTCGTTATGGAATTAATTTAGAAGCCTCGCTGATTACGGGAATTGAGCCACCTCACGAAGTTGAATCCGCACTGGCAGCCATCAACACAGCCTTTAACAATGTCTCGTCAGAAATTAGTTTGGCCAAAGCTTCGGCCGATCAAACCATTGTATTGTCCAAACGATCGGTGGAAATTGAAACTTTAAAAGTTCAAGCAGAAGTTGAACCCTTAGTTGCGTTGGCCGCCCAGCTGCGTGAACTGAAAAAAAGTGGCGAAGAAGTTTTGCCCAATTTCGTGCGCAACGTAAAAATGAAGCTGTTTGAAAAAGCAGAAAAAGTGATTCTAGAGAAAGAGAGCTCTGCCTTATGATGGAAAACATTCTAGTTTATTTATTTGCCGGTTTTATGTTTGCCTTGTTGGCAGAAGTTCTTATTTTAAAAATTTTAAAGGTTTTTTGTTTCTATACTGTCGTCACAGAATCCACCTGCCAAGCCTTTGTGCTGTTCGGAAAAGTCGAATTGGTTTTGCTGGAACCAGGATTGTATTTCCTTTGGCCCAAATTACTTTGGAAAGCCTTTGTCATTCGATTTTTAGGACAAGTTTACATTTTGGATCTGCGCATGGATCAAACCTATTTGCGCAGTCAGCCCGTCAATTCGGAAGAAGGCGCGCCGATGGGTGTGGGAATTTGGTATGAAACTTATATTCACGATCCAATTTCTTATTTATTTAAAAACTCGGATCCCAAGGGATCATTGGCTGCCAACGTCAGCAATTCGACTGTTCGTTGTCTGTCGAATTTACCTTTGGCGCAAATGCTGACCAATCGCCATGGCCTTAGTCAGATCGTGCGGGCCGAAGTCACTCAGAAATCCCAAGATTGGGGATATAAACTTGGTTCAGTTTATATTCGAAAAGTTCATTTCCGCGATGAAAAAATGATTCGCGAAATTGAAAGTAAAGTTGTCAACCGGTTACGACAAGTTACAGCCAGCATTAAACAAGACGGCGATAATCAGGTGCATATTATTACCAATACTGCGCAAAGAACGGCTTCGATCGAATTTGCCAAAGCGGGTGCTTTGCGACCCAAAATTGTGGGAACGGCGCTGGCGCAAATTGCTCAAGACAAAGAAGTAATCCGCGCTTTGTTTGAAGTTTTAGAAGCGCAAAAAATCATCGACAGCCCCGGAGCATTGGTATTGGTTCCACCCAGAAGTGGATTGATGCCAGATTTATTGGCCACGGCTTCGAAAAGCAGCTTGTAAGGCTTTAAAAATTGGGACCGGTGGAATGCCTGAAAGTATGCGAATGCAATCCGACTTGGTTAATTTTAATGAGTAAAAGCGTTCGATCAAATTTTGGTTCAGTCGGTAGAATCTTTTTAAAATGATGTAGCGTTTTTCAGGTTTTGCTGCAAAGAACATCATTCGATTTAACAAACAGTAAAAAGAAAATCTTTTCTGCCAAGATTTTTCTAAATTGATTATTTGCAGCCGCCAATTTTCAAAATTCCAACTTTCGCATTTCTGAATTTCGCTGAATGCTTGAAAAAGCATCGGCGTTGTAAAACCAGAAGTCGGTTGGCACCAGTTGGCAGCCGCGCCTAAGTAAATTTCTACGTGGGCATTTTTTTTAGTATTGGTAAAAGCATCTGGCCATAGGGGTAATGGCAAAACACCGCGTTCTTTTTTCAGAATGGATTCAATCTGCCAGCCTTTGCTGTCCGCGAATTCTTGGATGCCTTCGTGTCTGGGTTTTAGTTCTGGGTTTGTTGAATAGTAGGTGTCTTCGATCAGTAAGCTGTCCAGATTCCAGGGCAGGCAGTAGAAAAAACGGTATCCATCCGTTTGTTCAACCCGATTTTCCTTTAAGATGGCGTGATTTAAATTATGGGGTTCGCGCAGTTTAACATCCCAGCCAATAAATTTTTGGTAAGCAAAGTTATTTTTATTTTCTAGCGCTGGCCAGCCAGTCGTAATCAGCAAGGGACAGTGGTCGGGGATTTTATCCTGATTTAAAAAAATAGAATCGGCAAATTTGTGCATGGTCTTTTCGCGCAGATCATCGGATTTAATTGCATAATATTTGCTGTTTAAAATTCGCTCGAACCCGGGGAAATGAACCGAATGCTGATCCCAACTTTTAGAAACCAAGGGCGTCAGCCAAAACCAACAGTTTTCAGGCACATCGGCATGATGAAAACACCAGGTGTGATTTCCTGCCAAGGCATCCGATTTTTCCAATAAGATGATCTTTTTAGTGGGAAATCGGCTTTTTAAAAACCACAATGCCAAAATTCCTGCCAGGCCCCCGCCGACAATCGTTAAATCTGCATTCTGTGATTGCGAAGCACTGCCCATTTCTGGAATATGAAGTAAGTGGATCATTTTGAAAAGCTCGAATCTTATATTCCAGTCAGTTTGCAATCCTGGTCGGCATGGCCAGCGGCCTTGTTGGTTGTGGGTTTTTTTATAGTATTTAGATATTTTTTAATCGCAGGAAGTTTTTGGTGGCTGTATTATTATAAAAAACCAAACTGGACAAAGTTTAAGCAAATTCACAAAACATTGCCTGGGCCCAAAATTCAAAAGACAGAAATTATGTATTCCATTTTAACTTCACTGATCTTCGCATTCAGCGGCCTTTTTTTAGGATGGTTATGGGAATCGGGATATACAAAAATTTATTTAAAGTTCACTGATTATCCGTTGTGGTATTTGCCGGTCAGTTTATTGTTAATTTCTGTGATCCACGATTTTTATTTTTACCTTAGTCACAGACTGCTGCACCATCCCTATTTTTACCGCAGATTTCATAAGGTTCACCATCTGTCGATTGCGCCATCACCCTGGGGAAGTTTTTCTTTTCACCCAGTCGAATCCATCATCGAAGCATTACCACTGCCGCTGATTGTTTTATTTATTCCTGTGCATCCGACCATGTTGATTTTATACTTAACCATGATGACTTTTTCTTCGGTTACCAATCATTTGGGTTTCGAGGTTCTGCCCAAGTCCAGCGGCATAGAAAATTGGTGGATCAGCGGAGTTCATCATACGCAACATCATAAATATTTTAACTATAACTATGGCCTGTTTTATACTTGGTGTGATCGATTGTTTAAAACCCAGCATTCAGATTTTGAAAATGATTTTAAAAATTTGGAAAAAAATCGATGAACCTATCTGCAGTTACTGAAACCATTATCCAGTTTAAAAATGTAACCGCCACAGCGGGCGAGCGAAAAATTTTATCAAATTTGTCCTTTACCATTCAGACAAGTCAAATAGTGGCATTTTTAGGCCCCAACGGAGCCGGAAAAACCACCACCTTTGAAATCATCACAGGGCTGCGTTCTTTCAAGCAGGGCTGGGTGCAGGTGTTTCAGCAAAAACCTTTGTCTTGGTATGCAAAAAATGCGATCGGATGGACGTCGCAAGAAATTTCTTTTCCCGGGCATTTGAAAACACGAGAAATTTTAACTTGGATGGGATCGCAATACCAAGACGCTTACAAAAAAGAAGATTTGCGCGATCAACTAAGTCTAGAAAATATTTGGAATGCAAAATCGGGCAGTCTTAGTGGCGGGGAAAAACGCCGGCTGGCCATTGCAGTTGCACTTATTGGAAAGCCAAAACTACTTTTGTTGGATGAACCAACTTTGGGTTTAGATCTTTATGGAAAAAAACAATTGTGGACCATCTTACAAGATTTTAAAAAAAACGGCGGCAGTGTTTTTCTGTCGACCCACGATCTGCAAGAGGTTTCGGAAATTGCTGACCAAGTAATATTTATCGATCAGGGACGTAAAGTTTTTGATGGCCCCAGACAAGAACTTCTGAACAAAGCCAATTACAAAAAAATCTCGTATGTTCATAAGGGCGAACGAAAAACTATTTTTGAAACCAATACGGATCAATGGTTAAAAGAAACTTACTTAAATAATTCCAGTTTTTCTGATGTGGAAATTATTCCCGCATCCCTAGAAGAAGCCCTGATCAAAATGAAAACACAGAATGATGAAGTCAAAACATGAAAAATTTAAAAGAAAATTTTTATTATTTTATTCTCGAGATGTCCCGTCAGCCTATGTATGTCATTTCCACCATATTTTTTCCTTCGATGTTTTTTTGGTTTTTTGGTGTTCCCAATGCCAAAAGCGAATCCTCGGCCCTAATGCTGACAGCTTCGTTTTCCATTTTTGGCGCAATTGGCGTCAGCTTTTTTCAAACTGCTGTATTCGTGGCTCAGGAAAAAAAGACTCCGTGGTCGGCATTTTTGCGGGTGATTCCGATGCATCGAATGAGTCTTCTGGTCAGTCGAATACTGGGATTTTTAATATTTTCAATCTTATCAGCTTCGCTGGTATGGCTGATTGCGGCCTATACAACACCTTTGATTATTAAAACGGATTTGCTGTTAAAATTTGCCGGCATTTTAATTTTAGGTTCGATTCCTTTTTCCTTAATGGGAATTTACTTGGGATTGACGATCAGTGCGACGGCAATTTTGCCAGTGGTAAATTTGATTTATCTGCCCATGTCTTTTGCCGGGGGCTTATGGATTCCTGCCAATGAACTTTCCCCCATAGTGCAAAAAATATCCCTGTATTTGCCCACCAGAATGTTGGGTGAAATTTCTTGGGCCTTGTTATTTGAAAAGCCTTTGCCACAAAAAGATATTTATTCTTTGTTTGTTTATACGGCACTTTTTGCGTCTTTATCACATCGGGCCTACAAGCGTCTTAAAAACCAAACAAGACTTGTTTAGCAATCACCGTTGCCGCAACACCGGGATAACCCTGATCATACCACTGCCACCATGCTACGATCATAATCATATGGCCCAGTAGAATTCCAAAGTGGCTCCACATTTCAACTCGGTCGGAAAATTTGGCCAGATAACGATACCAATGCAATGCCTCGTCGATGATCGAATACAGAATGCTTAAAAAAATCAGCACAATGGCAGGAACACGCAAAAAAATCGGATAGGTATAAGCCAAACATAAAACTAAAACCGAAGTGATTCCCGCAAAAATAGTAATATGGTGAACAAGTGCTTCGGCTTTTTGCAGAAATTCTTTGTAAATCGTGCGGTGTCCAATGGTATCGAAAGAAATACTACTGGCAAAAATAAAAGTGCCTAAGGGAATATTCCAAACATAGGATGGATATTCGACTCCGGCCTGCCATCCGATCCACAGAAATCCCGATACGGCGAAAAAAAGTCCAAAGATCAAACCCACCCATAGGATATAGACAATCCAATCGACCTTTGAAAATAATTTTACTCGGCCGGCATAAATGCGGACGTCTTTTAAAAAAGAATTTTTCTGAACAGCAGTCGCAGTCATTTAAATTTCCCTTTGCTGCAGTATGATTTTTTTCCAAGGGTGCAAGATTCGATTAGGAATCCAACTTAAAACCACTGGAAGACTTTGCAAAACGATGCCGATTTTTTCTAACGGCGATACTATCATGCGATTTTCAAAAACCGATACATCGGATTGCAAGTTTAAATTTTTCAACACTTTAGTTCCAATGCGGCGGTAAACCTTGGCCGCAATCCAAACAGCCCAGGCGGAACGCAAAGGTAAAAAACTTAATCCGCGCAAACCAAAGCGGTAATGAGCTTCGGCAAG
>JBBQHD010000053.1:0-18357 GCA_038323665.1 Bdellovibrionales bacterium | reverse complement strand
ACTCTAAAAAAGGAGAGTAAAAAAAATGAAAAATTTCCGCACTTATCAGTTGGCTAAAAACTTAGTCATACAAAGCAAATATTTAAAACTTAGAAATCCCCTGAAGGATCAACTGGAACGAGCCGTTCTTTCGATCTTCTTAAATATCGCAGAAGGAACCGGAAAATCCGGGAAAGATCGCAAAAGATTTTATGAAATTGCAATGGGATCACTCCGCGAAACCCAAGCCTGCCTAGATCTAATAGAAAACAAAGAACTCATCAAACAAGCCGACCAACTCGGCGCCAGCCTTTACTGCCTGATCCGCAACCCGGGCCCCGAAGCCTGAAGGCTGCGGCCTGAGGCCCGTTGCCCGAATGTGGCTCGATTCACAACCGATCATAAATACGAAGTGCATACCCCAACAAAATCAAAAACGGGGCAACCCATTTCAAAATAAACAACCATGGATTTAGTAAAACAACACTTTCCAAAGTTTCGCTGGATAGAAAATTTTTCTGCAAATCTTTGCGGCTGTAGCTGCTGCGAATTCCCCAAATTAAAAACATGGCAATACCTGGCAAAATCCAATTGATAAAAATGCCGTCCATATTTTCTAAAACTCCACGACCTGCATAGCGCACATTGTGCAAAATATTCGATGACAGCGCCGGAACCAACGCAATGACCAGAATAACAATCCCGACTCGCCAAACTGCACTGGTTCGGTCCAGTTTTCCAACCGCGGCATCCACTTTATTTGAAACCAAACTTTCAAATAAACTTAAGCTGACATTCAAAGCTGCCACATACAGCGAAACGAAAAAAATAAATCCAAAAACAATTCCGCCCGGTTGACTGATGAAGTACGGCGGTAAAATTTCAAACAACAAAGTTGAATCAGTGATGGCTGCTGGACTTGCCTGAAAGGCCAATGGAAAAACAACCAGCGCTGCAATCAAAGAAGTAATGGTGTCCACCAAAGCCACCCGCAACCCAGCCGTAGGGGCATGATCTTCTTCGCGCAAATGACTACCCAAAGTAACCATAATTCCAAGTCCGACCGATAAAGTGAAAAACACATGTCCCAGGGCATTCAGCAAAGAACTCATCTGCAATTTGGTAAAATCGGGATAAAATAAAAACCGAAGTGCCTGCGGAGTCGACGGAAGACTAAGCGACTGATACAGCAATCCCAAAACACAAATGGCAAAAATCGGCATCACAAAATTCAGCCACTTCTCGATACCCTGTTGAGCCCCACGGCCAACCACTGCCATCACGATCAGAATATGCACCGACCCAAGTGCCCACTGCAGCCAACCGTTTTCCATTAGGAATCTCCAGCTGCCGGAAAAAACTTCTTCACCCGCAAACAGCGCCACTAAAAATTGAATCAAAAAATGCAACACCCAACCACTGATCACAGCATAATAAGCTGTCACAATCGTGGTGATCCAAACGCACATTCGACCCGCCAAATACCAGGGTTTTTTTGAACTTTTTGAAATTTCAATCGTCGCCTGTAAAACCGATTTTTTTTGAATTTTCCCCAGCATCAGTTCAGCAATCACAAAAGACGAACCGATTACGATGGCCAGCAATATATACAACAGAACAAAAGCCCCGCCACCATTTTCACCTACGACATAGGGGAATCGCCAAATATTTCCTAAGCCAAAGGCAGAACCGACGGCGATCCAATAAAATCCAAATCGTGTGCGCCAAGATCCTTTGCGTTTCATCGCTCGCTTTCATTTTGATAACTTCTACGCGATTTCATGCAGAAGATACGAATGGGAATTCCTTGCAGATCCCATTCTTCTTTCATTTGTTTAATTAAAAATCTGCGGTACGACGCCGTCACACCGTCTGGATGATTGGCAAAGGCAATAAAGGCCGGAGGCTTTTGAAAAGTCTGGGTTACATAATAAAATTTAACATTTTTTGTTCCATGCACCGGCGACGGAGCACCACGAATGGCTTTGAAAAAGAAGTCATTGAGTTTCGATGTCGAAATACGGAAATTAATTTTATCTGCAACACGATTGATTTCTGTAAATAAATCTTCGACTCCGGATCCGGTCAAACTGCTTAAATAGACAACCGGCACATCGGGGAAAAAATGAAAATTGACGGCAATTTGTTCTTGAAAAGTTTTTCTAAACGCAGGAATTTCTTTTTGCGCCAAATCTATTTTGTTGGCGATCAAAATAACGCCTTTGTGATCTTCTAAAATGGACGCCATAATTTTTGCATCTTGCTCCGTCGGGCCTATCAATGCATCAACCACCAACATCACTAAATCTGCACGTCTTAAACCTTCTTGAGCTTTAAAGGCTGCAATGATTTCCAGTTCTTCGCGCTTGGATGATTTTCGCAGTCCTGCGGTATCCACCAAACGATAGACGTGGCCGTCCCTGCGCAATTCTGTTTCAATAGCATCAATGGTTGTTCCTGCAATGGGGCTGACCATCATGCGGTTCATTCCCAATAATTGATTGCACAAAGAACTTTTGCCCGCATTGGGTTTTCCCACAATGGCAAGTCGCAAAGGCGCAGTTTCCGTCACGGTATTTTCCGGCAGAATTTTATGCAGCTTTTCTAAAATTAAATCCAAACCCCGACGCTGTTCAAAACTGGCCGCAATCACATTGTCGCCAAATTCATAGAATTCCGCTTTCAACATTTCTTCTTCGTGAGCACGGTCCACTTTGTTCACAATCACCAAAAAATCTTTTTGAGTTTGCTTGGCAAGTTTAATCAAATTGCGATCTTCGGGATGCATGCCTTCGCGGCCATCCACCACGATCAATAAAAAATCCACCACACGGATAAACTCGGTCACTTGTTCCCAAATTAATTTGGAAAATAAGTCTTCTAATTCTGTCAGTCCTCCGGTATCAATCAAATCGAAATTTTTTCCCCAGACTTCCACCGGTTGAATCTGCAAATCGCGCGTTACCCCGGGTTGGTTTTTAACAATGGCTTTGCGGGAATCAGTCAAAATATTAAACAAGGTCGATTTACCAACATTGGGTCTGCCAATAATGGCGACCTTTGGTAAATCTTCATTTCCTATTTTCATAACCAAGCTCCTTTAGGTAAATGGGATTTTCGTCCCACGATTTCTTGGTTTTGACGTGAACTTCCAAAAAAACTTTTTTGCCGATTAATTTTTCAATTTCAATGCGCGCATCGGTTGCAATTTTCTTTAACATCTCGCCCTTTTTACCAATTACTATTCCCTGGTGATTTTCTTTTTTCACCCAGATTTCTGCGTCAATATGGGCAATTTTTAAATCGTCTTTAAATGTTATGATACGGACCGCGCAGCCAAAAGGAACTTCTTCGAATAAGGATTCAAAACATTTTTCGCGGATAATTTCGCAGGAAAGTTCGCGCATATGTTCGGTGGTATAAAGTTCTGGGTCATACAAAAATCCTGGGCTGTCGGGAAGATTTTCACGGATGGATTGCAACAGCTCGTCTTTGAATTCCTTGGTGGGTTGTTTTAAATTTACTTTCCAAACGGGAATATTTTTTCTTTCGCAGATTTGCGAGATTTTAAAAATGCGTTCATCCTTACCCTGATCCACATGGGAAATGACAGCCAAACATTTTTTATTTTGTCCTGCACAAAGTTCCAACGTGTTTTCAATTACGCTGGAGGATTTTTCCAAAGGATTTAATACCGCAATGACCACGTCACTTTCTTCGATCACATGTTCGGATTCTTCTGATAGGAAAGCATACAGATCTTTTTTCAATCTGTTGCTTTTGACAAAACCTGGGGCATCCAAAAAAATAATTTGCGATTGGGGCTTGGTCGTTTCAGATAATATTCCCACATTGCGCCTGCGTGTCGTCTGTGGCTTGGACGAAATAATCGAAACTTTTTCACTGACTAAGAAATTAATCAGAGTGCTTTTTCCTGCATTGGGTTCGCCCAATATTCCTACAAATCCGGCTTTTATGTTCATTCTTTACTTTCTAGTTTTTGTTTTTCAACTTTTTGAATTTCTACTTTTGTTAAAGCCATTTTGGCGGCTTCTTGTTCGGCAATTTTTTTGGTTTTTCCTTCACCTTCGCCAAATTGTTCTTCGCCCACGTAAACTCCGACTTTGAATTGTCGCAAATGCGCGGGACCTTCTTCGGAAATTAATTTATAAACGGGAGCGACTTTTTTTTCTTTTTGAATATGAATTTGAAATTTACTTTTATCATCTTCAGTTTCAATGGTTTCGGTCTGCAGTTGTTCTAAGACTTCTTTGAAAGTAGTTAAAATAAATTCTTGCGTGGCCTCATAGCCTCCATCAAAATAAATAGCGCCCACGACTGCCTCAAAAGCAGATGCCAGCAAACGTGGATTCTGTCTGCCATCGGATGCAATTTCACCTTTGCCCAGTTTAATGCTTTCGCTCATTTCCAGTTCCGTTGCCCGCAGGGTAAGACTTTCGGTGCGGACAAGATAAGCGCGTTTTTGCGTTAAGCTGCCTTCGTCATCTTCGGGAAAAATGCGCATCAATTCTGCGACAAGAACCAAATCCAAAACGGCGTCGCCCAAAAGTTCTAAGCGTTCGTTGTTAACCACCCATTTTTTGGATTCATTGGCAAAGGACCGATGGGTCAGCGCGACTTCATACAAATCAGGATTTTTAAACTGATACCCGTTTAATTTCAAAGAATCCACCCGCCACCCAAAAGTTCTTGATTGCGGTAAATCACCGCCGCCTGCCCCGGAGTAATCGCACGTTGAGGTTCCAGAAATTTCATTTTCCAGCCGCTGGGTTGTTTGATCAGTTGGGCTCTGGCCCCTGCATGAGTTGATCTGATTTTAACGTCGACCACTTCATTTTCTTGCCAATTTTGCAGATGGTAACAATCTTGAACTTCTAACTCGGAAGAATACAGATCGGATTCGGCTCCGACCCAGACTGTATTGTCGGTCGGATCAATTTTAATTACATAAAGTTTTTCATGATGAGTCATACCCAGCGCGCGGCTTTGCCCAATGGTAAATAAATGGATGCCTTCGTGCTGAATCATTTTGTCTCCATTTGGGAAACGTTTGATCCATCCGGTTTTTTGTTTTTGCACTTCAATTGGAATTTCTTTTTTTAGAAAATCTTTGTAACTGTTTGAACCAACAAAACAAATTCCCGTTGAGTCTTTTTTTCGCGCATTGGTTAAAGCAAATTTTTCTGCCAGCCTGCGGACTTCTGGTTTTTTTAAATGCCCTACGGGAAAAATCAGTTTGGATAATAATTCTGCTTTCAAAGTAAATAGAAAATAAGTTTGATCCTTCCACAGATCTTCCGAAGCAATCAAATGGTGGCCGGATTCGTCTTTGCTGATTTGCGCATAGTGGCCGGTGGCCAAAAAATCGCATTCCAATTCATGCATCTTGCGAATCAGATGATCGAATTTCAAAAAAGTATTGCAGTTCGAACAAGGCAAAGGTGTTTGCCCCTGCAAATAGGATTCAATAAAAGGATTGATCACTTGTTCGCGAAAATGTGATTCACAATTCAAAACATAAAAGGGAATTTTCAAACGATCGGCGACGGATCTTGCATCATCGACATCAATGGATGAACAGCAAGTGCCCTGACCCTCGTCCACTTCACATTGCGAATAATCCCAGACTTGCATGGTGGCACCAATCACATCATAACCTTGTTCGACCAGCAGCGCTGCTGCGACGGAGCTGTCGACACCGCCACTCATGGCCACTAAAACTTTGGGTTTTTTTACGAGATTCATAGGGGTAACTCTTTATTCAGAAATGATCGCAGGCGCGCAACAACAGATTTTAGTTCGAACACCAATGCATCGACTTCACTTTGAGTCGTCTGCCAGCCAATACTGATTCGCAAAGAATTTTGCGCCTCGAACTTGGATAATCCCATCGCAATCAGCGCAGGACTTGGTTCGGGATTACCACTTGAGCACGCTGCGCCGGTGCTGACGGCAAAACCTTTTAAATCCAAAGCCATCAGCAGTGTTTCTCCGTCGACACCTTTGATAACCAAGCTGGAGGTATTGGGTAAACGTAAACTTTCCAAAGCCGTAATGCTGACATCAGAAATATTTTTTAAAACAGAGCTTTCAAAATAATTCCGCAAAGTTTTCATTTGTTCCGATTTTTCTTCAATCTGCGGCATGCGACTTTTTAAAACTTCGTTAAAATAAAAAAGGCTTAAAGTATTTTCCGTTCCACCGCGACGGCCGCGTTCTTGTCCCCCGCCATGGATCAGGGGTTGAAAGGGTTTGCCTTTTTTACTGTAAATAAATCCCAAACCTTTTGGCGCATAAAATTTGTGCGCGGAAAAACTGGCGTAATCAACGTCCCAATCCTGCACGGAAAATTTTCTTTTTCCCAACATCTGCACCGCATCCGTATGAACCAGACTGCCCTTGGCATGAGCCAACTCGACAATTCGGCGAATGGGAAATAAAGTTCCCGTTTCATTATTGGCGGCCATAATGCTGACTAGGGCCGTGCGGTCGGTGATTTTTTTTTCTAATTCCTGCAAATCTAAAAATCCATTTCGGCCCACAGGAATTTTTTCCACATGAACACCTTGCTCAGACAACCATTCAAAAGTCTTCATCACACTGGGGTGTTCGACACTGGAACAAAGAAAATGATTTTTTTCAGGAAAGTTTTCAAAAAAAACGGATTTAATAATCGCATTGTTGGATTCTGAGCCACCCGAAGTAAAAATAATTTCCAAAGGACTGCAGCCAATCAGCTCGGCAAGTCGTTGCCTGGTTTCCCTTAAAACAGTTTTGGCAAAGCGACTGGCCGAATGGATCGAGCTGGGATTGCCGTAGTGGGCAAGCGCATCGGGCACCAAGGCCAGGACTTCGCCCGCAAGAGGCGTGGTCGCATTAAAATCAAAGTAATAAAATGGGGTATTCACAGGACTTGGGTCTAGCATGAAAAGACTTTATTTACCAAGCTATCTAGCCGAAATGACTGTATGGCCGTCACTGCAATTAAGTCATGGAAAAGTCATTTTCAAGGACGCTGGGAAAGCTTTGAAGCCCTTGTCACGCCCGAGCAAAGCTTACTGTCCATCGTTCTTAGCCGCGGAGGCATCACCGAGGATGAATATTTTTCTTGGGCAGGCAACGCATATCAGATCCCCGAACTGAAGACCTCGTTTTTTGAAAACAATTTCCCCGCCCCTGATTTTCTGAAAAAATTTTCCCCGCCAGACGGTTTAAGCTGGAACGCTGATTTTTTTCCCATTTGCGAGTGGGATGGCAATCCTATCATTGCCTGTTTAGAAAAACCCGTTGCCGCGCAAGGAAGTTACGTTTTAGTTCGTCCTCAATTTTTAAAATCCACTTGGGGACAACTTTCCGCCAAGCCTCCACCGCCCCCAAAAGCAGACCATCCGTTGAATGTATTTTTAGAATATTTTACTTTTGCCTCGATTTGGCAAATCAAAGACCAGAAAAAAATGGCTTGCTCGCTGAGCAATCAGCCCATTCCAGCTGCTTTGGAATTTACTTTCAATGTGCCCTGTCTTTTCCAAATCGCCTTTACGACGGAAAAACCCTATCACGGATACATCGTCAGCAACCCCTTTCATCAAAACTTCTTCTTGAAATTAGGTTTCCCCAATCCTGAACATTGCACGGTCTTACCCCTGCAACAGGACGGAAAAGTCACCGGATTTTGTCTGTTGATTGGCGCTACAAAATGTTCAGATCTGACGACACTAAGATGGGCCGAACAAACTTTAGCTGGTTTAAATCCTGAAATCTTAGGCCTTAAATCCGCAGTTTCTCAACCGAAACCTGCCGCGATTCAGTTAAACAAAAATGCATCCTGATTAGATCTAGATCTTGAATGGAAATCTGCGCAATCAGCTGAGGCCATTCAACCATCACCAAAAATTTTTCGCGAGCAAACAATTCCCAAAACCCAATGCCGTCGATTTCTTCGCGAGTTTTCAAACGATAAAAATCCAGATGATCAATTTCCCAATTTTCATTTTTATAAATTTGATGCAATGAAAATGTCGGCGAAACAACCTCATCCCCAAATCCCAAGCGACTGCAAAACCTTTGCACAAAAGTGGTTTTACCTGCGCCCAGATCGCCGGTTAATAAAATTAGGCTTCGCTGCGATAAATCTTTCTGAATAAATTCAACCACTGGGTCGAGTTCTTCAATTTTATTATAGGTAAAGGTTTTCATTCACATTCATTATGAATTGCAATTTTAAATATGTCGACTTTCTAATATGAGGGTTCGCTATTTTTAGGGATTAATTCCTTACAAATAAAATGCGTCTTGTCGCTTACATCAGAATATTAATCGCGCCTGCGGTTGTGTTTCCCGCAAAGAAGGCGCAAATTTTCTGCGGAATGATCGCCAAGATGTCGAAAGGGATGAATATGATCAAGCTGAACTTGAAATTTCGATCCACATTTTTTCTGTGTTTGTAGATCGCGGAATTGGCAACAGCCCTGATCGCGATGCCAAACGAAATTTTTTGTTGCTGCTGGAATATGGCGGGAAGATTTTTTTGCGGATTTAGGTTTGGGGATTAAGTTGTTATCTGGAATTGATCGGATTTTTCTGTTGGCATCGGCGGCAGCAGCATTGCCGTTACCGCTATCGGCAATGCTTTGACTGTAATCGATCTGAGCATTTGTTGGTTTTACTTTCCAATCGCTTTCAGATTTATTTTCCTGCGCTTTTTCTAAATGGCTTTGCAGATCTTGTTCTGATTTGTTCTGCAAAACACTTACTGATTTGTTTTTAGTTTGATCTGATTTCCTACGAAGTTTTCTGGGCCTGCTCGGATCCAGCTGTCGATGCAGTTTTTCAACCATAACTTTATAAAACTGTGCCTGGGTCATATCGGGATTTTGGTGCGACAGCCAAAGTTTCAGTTCATCGGCCTTGGTTTTTGTTTCGGAATCTATGACAAAGCGAAGTTCGATAAGGTTTTCTGATAAAGCTTTTTCTTGTTCCTTGGATTTTAGACAAAGCTCTGGGGCAAGTTTGAAGAATTCCTTTTCAGCTTCTTTAACTGATTTATTCTCTAGTTTTTTATATAGTTCTGTTTTTTCTGCTATAGATATCTTCTGCTTTTGATCATTGGCTTTTTTTCTTAGAAAACTTTGTGTTTGGGATATAACCGATAGACTTAAACTACCATCTGCAATCTTTGCTTTTAATTCTGGCATTTCTAAAATAGCACGAGCTGCTTGGATTCTGCGCATGGCTGAACTTGGCTCGTATCCCAAATCTTGGGTTACAAAATCGAAGATCGATCCATAGCCAGAATCTAGATATAATTTCCTCCTGTTAATTTCTGCAATCAGTTCGATCACTTGCAAAGTTAGACTTTGTTCTGTCTTGGCAGCAATTCTAGTTTGGTTTAGCAGATCTTGGTTATTTAAAGATTGAATGAATTGGCTGGGGTTTTTGGATTCTTTGGATTGCGAAGAACCTGCCGCATAATTTAAATCTTTAACCGGGTAAAGATCTGGCCAGAATTCCAATTGAACTTCATTGGAAAAATCATATCCTTCACCACTAAGATTACTTTTTAAGTCCAGCATACATCCTCATTTCTACTTCGTATTTCAAAGTAGAAAAAACTTAACATAGGTTTTTAAAATGCATTTTCTCGGCTTTTCTGAAATCAAAATGCTTAGGCTAAATTAGCTTTCAAGCGTGCAAATTGGTCAATTGCTGGCATATCCGTTCATTTTAAATAAAAACCAACCCTTGCGAAAAATAAAATTAAACTAGGCACGTTTAGGAATAAGAAAACCTCGTCAAATATTATTTCAATTTTGACGCGCATCTGTTTTAAATTAATTTAAACAATATTAATTTAGTAAAAATTTGTTCTTGTAAATGAAAAATGGAATCAAAACTTTTCTTCGCAAGTAGTCAAACGACAGAGGCATCGGCAGACAGCAGGGCGATCACTCGAACAATCTACTGACTGACTCAGTGAAAACTCAATGTAACTTTCCATTCAATATTTAGTTTAAAACAAACCGCAAGACGAGTGCCGCTAATGCAGGAATTATTTTTCGCTCTTAATTGCCATGCTCCGTTACCGTCATCGGTAACACTCGACTTGTATTTGATCTGAGCTTCGGAAGCTAAGACAAACCGAACTCCAAGTACATAACCCAAAACACCCGCCGATGTCCCTAAGTTCCACAAGTTTGCCGATTGTAATTTTGACCCACCAAACGCTATTTCGTATAAGGTTTAACCACTGCTTTTCGCATCAGCTTTAATAAAATTCACTCTGACGTTGGCGCGATTCTAGCATTGCTTACTTTCAGAAATTGTTTTGGTTTGAATAAAGGGAAATTAGTCCCACAAACATTAGAACTGAATCTAATAAGGAGTAATTTATGAAATCAGCCATTTTACTATTTGTTTCGATTGTTTCGTTGCAAAGTTTTGCACAAAGTAACAACTCAGAAACAACAAGAGAAGCTTGTATTTATCGTTTTGAAAAAATCAGCAAACAGACTAAAGAAAATACTAAATCTGAGGTTTATTTTAGCCAGCTTTACCAGTCAATACCACACGAAAAAGCTCAAACATTTTCTGATCAAATATCCGTGGCAAGAACAAAGCTGTGGGAGGCAGAAGGATCTTTCATCAAAGATTGCATTAAACTTTAATTCAGCTTTGATCCAATATTCTTAACACTTAGAATTTGCTTCATTTTTTGCACGGCTTTTTGCATTCCGATGCTAAGGCTTTTACAAACCAAAAAATGGCCGATATTTACTTCCTGCAAATAGGGTAATTTTTTAATTAACCGTGTGTGCTTTTCATCCAATCCATGTCCCGCATGAACGCGCAGGCCCAAGTCATGCGCCAATTCCGCGGCCTGCAATAAACGTTTCCATTCTTGCTGCTTTTTTTTGCCCGAATATTCCACCCAATGTCCTGTGTGAAATTCTACTGCTGCTGCGCCCACTAGGGCAGATTCTGAAACCTGTTGCAAGCTTGGATCAATAAACAAACTGACTTTAACTTTTTTCAACCTTAACTCTGCAATGGCTTTTTTAATTTTTTGCGACGAGGCCACCACATTCAATCCACCTTCGGTCGTCAATTCAGCGCGTTTTTCTGGGACAAAACAGCACCAATCGGGTCGCCATTTTTTGGCCAGCTTTAAAATATCGTCGTTAACTGCCATTTCCAAATTTAAGCGGCTGCGAATTTTTTTTACTAAAAATAAAAAATCGGATGTTTGAATATGTCTTTGGTCTTCGCGCAGGTGAATCGTGATTTGATCGGCACCGGCTTTTAAACAAATCTGAACATGTTCCCATAGATCAGGATAGGCTGTTTTTCCGCCGCGCACTTGGCGCAGGGTTGCGATATGATCGACGTTCACACCCAGGCGAATCATTTGCCGATTTCTTTCTCGAGTGTTTGGGCCAGTTCAGCCGCCAGTTCTGAAATCAATTCTCGTTCGGGACCTTCGACCAAGATTCGCACGACTGGTTCTGTTCCCGAATAGCGCACAAAAACGCGGCCTTTGCCTTTTAATTTTTTTTCTACTTCTTTTAGTTTATTTTGGAAACTGGCTAATTCTGCCAAATCTTTTCTTTGGCGAATGCGGCAGTTGATCAAAACCTGGGGCACATCTTGGAAAAGCGCATTCATTTCGCTCATCTTTTGCCCGGATTCTTTCATCACTGCTAAAACATTTAGGGCTGCAATGCAGCCATCGCCGGTGGTGGTGTGATCTAAAAATACAATGTGGCCTGATTGTTCGCCGCCCAAATTGTAATTATTTTTACGCATTTCATCCACAACATGTTTGTCGCCGACATCGGTTTTTACAACTTGAATGCCGTGTTCATTCATTTTTTGTTCCAACCCGTAATTGCTCATTTGCGTGACCACCAAAGTATTATTTTTCAATGCATTTTTTCTTTTTAAAAACAGCGCGCAGATTCCCAAAATATGATCGCCGTTCATCACTTGGCCTTTTTCATCCACCATAATCACGCGATCCGCATCGCCGTCCAAGGCAATGCCCACATCTGCTCGGTAACTTAAAACGGCCTGACTTAATTGCGCGGGATACAACGCCCCGACTTTGTCATTGATATTGGTTCCATTGGGGGAATCGCCAAAATGCACAACTTCGGCCCCTAGTTCTTCGAAAATTGCCGGTGCAACTTTATAAGCCGCACCATGTGCCGTATCCAAAACAATCCGCAAACCATCCAAAGTGTATTCCAACGGAAAAGTATTTTTCACAAAAACAATATAGCGCCCTTGAGCATCTTCGATGCGCCGAGTGCGACCGACATCTTTGGAATTGGGCAGGTATTGATTTAAGTCTTGTTTCAGAACTAGATTTTCGATTTCTTTTTCTACGTTATCGGCAATTTTAAAACCATCAGCGCCAAATATTTTAATTCCGTTGTCTTGAAAGGCATTGTGCGAAGCCGAAATCACAATACCCGCAGCTGCGCGCATAGTTCGCGTTAAATAACCAATTCCCGGCGTTGGCAATGGGCCAACCAACTGCACATGCACGCCCATGGAATTTAAGCCCGACGCCAAAGCCTGTTCAATCATATAACCCGAAAGTCTGGTGTCTTTTCCGATCACCACTTTTTGATGCAGTCCCTGATTTTTTAAAATAATGCCGATGGCCTGACCAATTTTTGCGACCACATCCGGGGTCATCGGAAATTGATTGGCTTGTCCACGGATTCCGTCGGTTCCAAAAAGTGTTGTGGGTTTCATTTGACGACTCTTTCGGTAATTATTTCTGCGCGAACAAGATTGGGTTTAATTCCTAAAACTCGGACTCCGATGGGCAAATCAATGCGCATGGAACTGACATCGATTTCCACAATGCCATCTGGGCGGTCCGTTAAATCCACCACAATATTTTGTAAGTTTGCGCTTTCAACCCATTTTTTTAAACTGGCACGAGGTCCCGAAACACGGATTTTTACCCGGTCCGCAGTTTGCGCCAAAATAGTTCGGTGGGGACCGACTTGTAAATCCAAATCCAAAGATTTTGTATAAACAAAATCACGCCGACTTAAAACGGCTGCCCAAAACACCAGGGAAATCAGCAGGGAAACAAAAAGATAAATTCTGCGTTCTTTCATGTTTGCGATTTCTTCTTTCTGCCCAACAAAGTTTTTTCCAATTCATCGCGCAAATCTTGTCCGAAAAGTGGAGCCGATAAACTACCACTTTCCACTTTGACAATTTTTTGATTTTCTTCGCTGACCAAATAAACCTGCGCATCGGTTTCTTCGGTTATACCCAGGGCTGCACGGTGACGCGATCCCCAATTTTTATCCAAAGACGGATTTTTAGACAAAGGCAAAAAACAAGCTGCTGAAAATATTTTTCCGTCACGCACAAGGACTGCCCCATCATGCAGGGGACTTTGCGGCAAAAAAATCGACAGCAATAATTCCCGCGAAATTTGTGCGCGAACTTCCGTGCCTTTTTCAATGATGTGATCGATTAGGATTTCGCGTTCAAAAACAATCAGTGCACCCAAGCCTCGGGTCGAGATTTGTTCTAAGGCCGCAGCAATTTCTTCCACCAAGTCTTTACGAATAATCGTGGATTCGGAAAAAAACGGTCGACTGCCGATATGAGCCAGTGCCCTGCGGATTTCCCCTTGGAATAAGACGACTGCGATCACAAATAAATTGGAAAAGAATTTTTCTAGTAACCAATTAAAAGTATAAAGTTCCAACCAAATGCTGGTTAAATAGCCGACGGCCAAAACTCCAAAACCCAATAAGACCTGAATGGTTCCCGATCTGCGGATTAAAATTAAAACCCGGTAAACGATCAGCCATACAAGGCCCACATCAAGCACATCTTGAAAACGAAACTGAGAAATTAGATATGGAAGACTTTCCCAGATTTGTCGGAACATTTTTTCCTAAATGGTTACTGGACCCGAGCTGCCCACAGGATCAGAAGAAGAACCAGTGCTTGGTGCAATGATCATTCCTTTTGCTGCGGCGGCTGCGTCGTTTTGTTCTTTGCGGTTGCTGCGGTATTTTGCAATTTCTGAAACTGCAGCACCCTGCACCAACATTTCTACTTCGATTCCATCGATGCTTTCGTATTCCAACAAAGCATTGGCCAATCTTTCCAAAGCATCTTGGTGGGTTTTTAAAATATTTTTCGCAATGTCATAGCCTTCGCGAATAAATTTTGAAACTTCGAAATCAATTTCTTGTGCTTTGGAATCCGAATAATCTTTGGTCGCATTGGATTGCATTCCTAAAAATACAGGGCCATCGCGTTTTTCGTAAGCTTGCGGTCCTAATTTTTCGCTCATGCCCCATTCGGTCACCATACGGCGCGCGATTTCTGTGGCGCGTTCGATATCATTTCCGGCACCAGTCGTAATGTCGTTGAAAATTAATTCTTCCGCAGCACGACCGCCGAATAAAAATGCGATCATATTTTCAGCCTTATTTTTAGAAAGATTCAGCTGATCTTTTTCCGGCAAAGTCATAGTCACACCCAAAGCCATCCCCCGTGGGATAATGGTCACTTTGTGAATGGGATCTAAACCAGGTAATTTTTTTCCAACTAATGTGTGCCCTGCTTCGTGATAAGCCGTGATTTTTTTATCTTCATCACTGATCACCATGGATTTTCTTTCGGCGCCCATCATAACTTTGTCTTTGGCTTTTTCGAAATCTTCCATTTCCAAATATTTTTTATCGGTGCGTGCTGCAAACAAGGCAGCTTCGTTCACTAAGTTTTCTAAATCGGCACCAGAAAATCCTGGCGTTGCTCGCGCGATTTTGGATGGCTCGACATCAGGCCCCAACGGAGTCTTTTTCATATGCACGCCTAAAATTTGTTCGCGTCCTTTGATATCGGGTTTGTTAACGATCACCCGTCGATCAAACCGACCTGGTCGCAACAATGCTGGATCCAACACATCAGGTCTGTTGGTCGCTGCAATAATGATCACGCCTTCGGAAGATTCAAATCCATCCATTTCGACCAATAATTGGTTCAAAGTTTGTTCGCGTTCATCATGACCGCCGCCAAGACCTGCGCCACGGTGCCTTCCAACCGCATCGATTTCATCTATGAAAATCAAACAAGGCGCATTCTTTTTTCCTTGCTCAAATAAATCGCGAACGCGACTTGCGCCCACACCGACAAACATTTCCACGAAATCAGAACCTGAAATTGTATAGAAAGGCACGCCTGCTTCACCAGCCACAGCTCGGGCCAATAAAGTTTTCCCTGTTCCCGGAGAACCCACCAGCAACACACCCTTGGGAATTCGCCCACCCAATCGTGTGAATTTTTTGGCGTCTTTTAAAAAGCTGACGATTTCTGCCAAGTCTTCTTTGGCTTCGTCAACGCCCGCAACATCTTTGAAGGTGACGCGATTTTTATTTTCCGTCAGTAAACGCGCGCGGCTTTTCCCAAAGGACATGGCCTTGCCACCACCGGCTTGAATTTGTCGGAAAATAAAGAAAAACATTCCGCCCATAATTATCAACGGCAACCAGTTAATTAAAAAGGCCGCGAAAAATCCGCCCTCATCGGCGCGTTCATAATTAGGTGTAATCCCGTTTTCTTTTAAAAATTTGTAAGCTTCGTCCCCGGTATTTCCTACGATGGAAAATTTGGTGCCGCTGTATTTTTTTTCAAATTCACTTTTGATATCGCCGACAATTTCGCTGTGATCTTGTTTGAACACCACATTGGCGACTTCTTTGGATTTAACCGCGTCTTCGAATTTGGCGTAGTTAAAATCTTTGATGAAATGATGTGATCTGGAATCCCAAGCGCGAATAAAAAACACGCCGATCAAAACAAGAAAAATCCAAAATGCCAATGTTTTCTGAGTTTGTTTCATACTGTCACCCTATCATAATTGTTAAGTGGTCACAAAGTTCTTCATCGACCTTTCGACGAGACTTCTGCAGTGATTTGCCCTGCGTTAATCCGCCAGAGCAAAGGACCTGTGACAAATGTGTGACTGTTTGGAGTTTTGTCGAGTTGCCTTTGCACTTCACGAACCTGAGACAAGCTTAAATTCGTTTCTAAAGTCTGGGCAAAATTGCGAATCCACTGGCGCTGTTCGCGGTCCTGCATTTGCACAAACGCAATGTTTTTCATCGGCAAAGGATTTTCTACTTTAAGCGCAAACTTATTTTGATCTTCAATAGATTCCACAATCAGCTGCAAGGATTGGTTGAAGTTTTTCAGCGCCCCTGGACGTTTTTTTTCAAGCCCAGGCAGCCAGACGTTTCGCAACCAATTGCGCAGCGGAATATTGGATTTATTTGAAGGGTCCTGCACACAGCGAATTTTTTTTTCTTTCAGATAATTTTCTAACTGCTGTTTGGTTGTGCTTAAAAAAGGTCTGAAAATTTCTGCGTTCCAAACCCGCATCGATTCTAGACCATCGACACCCGTCCCGCGAATCAATCGAATGATTCGCGTTTCCAAAAGATCGTCAATATGATGAGCGCTGACTGGGATTTCGTTGCGGCCCAGGATATTCCGCAAAGCCGACAGACGACCGGAACGCATTTCTGCCTCGGATTTTAAAATCTGCGCAGATTTTGCGGAAACAAAAGGGATGCCCCATTTTAAACAAAGTCGTTTGACATAGTTTTCCGAACGCAAACGAAACTTTTGGTTGGGCCCTGGTCCATGATTAAAATGAAATACTCGCAGTTGTTGGCCCGATTTATTTTTCAAAACCTGGACAAATGCACAAAGCAAAGCCACCGAATCGATTCCGCCAGAAACCAGCAAACAAAACTGTCTTGATTTCAAATCGTGTTTTTGTAAATCCCGCCAAAGTGCGTGTTCTAATGGATCCATCCGTCCCATTATTCTTTTGGGTCATCCCGTTTTAGGATTTCAATTTCGGCATTGATGCGAAATTTGTGGGTTTCTGCAAACTTTGCGGCTTCTTTTACCCAGTCGATTTTGGAAAATAATTTAATCAGTTCATTCGATACTTTGTTGGTCAGATCGTCTTTGGATTTCTGCGCACCTTGAATCAAAGTTCCCAATATATCTTTGGGCAATTTTAAATCGCCCAAGGTTTGACGGATGATCTCTTCGGACAGAAAAGCCCCGCCCATTCCCACGCTGATCACTTTGCCTAGGGCGTCTTTGAAAAAGGATTTTCCTTCTTCGTCTTTTTTATCATTTTTTTCCATACAGCTGCTCGATCCTTGCACGGTAGGATTTCATCATATTGGGCAAATTGGTTTCGATCAAAGCTTTGGAAATCATTCCGGGCACAAAAACCCCGAATTCAGCTTCCAAACTGTAGGTCGCTTTGCATTTGCCATCCAGATTGGAAAGTTTCCACGACCCAATCATTTTTTTAAACAGATCGCCTTTGTCAAAGGTCCACGAAACGCTGGTGGGTGAATCTTCGGTAACATTGATGACATATTTAAAAGATTTCACAATAGAAATTCCAAATTCAACTTTTTTATTTTTGCCCTTAGTTTCCAAAGTTTTACAGGTTTTTACGTCTTTTAAAAATTCAGGATATTGATCGAAATCCGAAATGATTTTAAAAAACTCTTCACACGAACAAGCGAAAATTTCTGATTTTGTTGCTGCTGCTGCCATAGAAAAGATAATCTCAAAGGACCTGGTCTTTGCCAAATAAAAAAACCTTCCTGGATAAGGAAGGCTGCGGGCAATAATACTGATTTTTTCGTTTCATATCGATTGCAGCCAAAGACTGCAGTCAAAATTGCTGCCTCGGGGGCGATTGTTTCGCTTAAGCCTGTCGGTGGCGGAACTAACGCTAAAGCAGGACAACTTTTTATTAAACTGATTTATGTTTAAATAGTGCTGTCGGAGTGCACTGAGGATTATTTCATATCCCCAGTGGTGGGGTGAAGGACGCTGAAATAATTTGCGTACAATCCGCCGCGGTATCGGGAAAAAGACCCGCCGACATATACAGCATTGTTGGCAGAATCCAGCACAAGTGCTGAGACCGGATAATTAAACCCATTAGCAGCCTTAGTGAACGCAGTATCTAAAACACCGCAAGTTGCAGCAGTTGCGGTCGGACATCCCGAGACATCTAGTTTTGCTATAAATTGCGCATTGTTTGCGACACCCCGCCATTGGGTGAAAAAGCCCCCGACATATAGTGTATTATTGGTAGTATCCAGTGCAAACGCATAGACCAAATTATTAAACCCATTAGCAGCTTGAGTGAAAGTAGTATCTAAAACACCGCAAGTTGCAGCAGTTGCGGTCGGACATCCCGAGACATCTAGTTTTGCTATAAATTGCGCATTGTTTGCGACACCCCGCCATTGGGTAAATTGCCCGCCGATA
>JBBQHD010000052.1:0-18547 GCA_038323665.1 Bdellovibrionales bacterium | reverse complement strand
GTTTTTAAAAAAGCTTGGCGGCCCAAAGGCCACGAATTTATTTTTTTGTGTCTAAATTTGATCTGCTGATTTTTACTGCCGAACTAAAACTGCTTAGAGGCAAGTGCCCGGGCTTGCAAACGTGGACTTTGGGAACTGCGGCGCCATTTCCGAATAGAATTGCTTGTGTCGAGATCATTTTCCCAAGTAGTATCAAAAGCTTAATATTAGGCCGAAAGGGAACTCATGCTAGATCCGAAGAAAATTAGAAATATCGCCATTATTGCTCACGTGGATCATGGTAAAACCACTTTGGTGGATCATTTGATCAAACAAGCCGGAACTTTCCGCGATAACCAACACACCGAAGAACGCATGATGGATTCTATGGATCTTGAACGTGAACGCGGAATTACGATCGCTGCGAAAAACGGAGCCTTCAATTACAAAGATTATAAAATTAATATCGTCGATACTCCGGGACACTCGGATTTTGGTGGAGAAGTCGAGCGCGTTTTAAACATGGTCGATGGCGCTTTGTTGTTGGTGGATGCCTCCGAAGGTCCCTTGCCACAAACTCGTTTCGTTTTGAAAAAAGCGTTGGAACAAAATTTAAAAGTTTTGGTTGTTGTAAATAAAATCGATCGTCCAGATGCGCGCATTCAAGAAGTGCACAATGAAATTTTCGATTTATTTATTGATCTGGACGCAACCGAAGAACAGTGCGATTTCAAAACCATTTACACCATTGCCCGCGAAGGTATGGCGACATTGGATCCCAACGTTAAAACCACAACTTTAGAATGTCTGTATGATGCTATTTTAAAAGAAGTGCCACCGCCGACGATCGAAGAAAATGCTTCGTTGCAGTTGATGGTTTCCAATATCGGTTACAATGATTATGTCGGTCGACTTGCGATTGGTCGTATGCGCGCAGGCAGTATTAAAGTGAACGACGATGTTTTGGTCATGCAAGACAACAACAAACAAAAGAAAGTTCGCGTTAGTGCACTTTATCAATATCACGTGAACACCATGATTCAAGTGCAAGAAATCGGCGCTGGCGATATTGCCATTGTGGCTGGAATGGAAGATTTCACCATCGGAGATTCGATCACAAGTTTGACGGATCCCCGTCCCTTAAAACGAATTGCCGTTGAAGAACCGACCGTGGGAATGATTTTTTCTGTGAACAACGGACCCTTTGCTGGTCGCGATGGAAAAAGCGTAACTTCGCGAAAAATTTTAGAACGTTTGGAAAAAGAACTTTTGCACAATGTGGCTTTGCGTTTGGAAAAAACGTCCAGCACAGATTCTTTCAAAGTAATCGGCCGCGGGGAATTGCAATTGGGTGTATTGATCGAACAAATGCGCCGTGAAGGTTTTGAACTTTGCGTTTCCAAACCCCAAGTTATTTTTAAACAAGTCGATGGTAAAAAAATGGAACCCATGGAAATTGCCATCATCGATATCGAAGACACTTTTGTCGGCGCAGTGACGGAAAAATTGGGTGCTCGCAAAGGGATTATGATGAATATGATTCAAAAGGGTTCGGGTCGAACTCGATTGGAATTCCGAATTCCTTCACGCGGTTTGATTGGCTATCGTTCGGAATTTTTAACCGATACTCGTGGAACGGGATTACTGAATACACAATTTGACGGCTGGGATGAATACAAAGGCGATATTTGGGCGCGCAGTACTGGTGCTATGATTTCAGATCGCAAGGGCGTCACAACAGCTTACGCAATTTGGAATTTGCAAGAACGTGGAGTGATGCATGTCCTTGCTGGTGCCGAAGTTTACGAGGGCATGATCGTCGGTGAAAATGCCAAAGAAAATGATCTGGATGTGAACATCACGCGCGAGAAAAAATTAACCAACGTTCGCGCATCCGGCAGCGACGAGGCCATTCGCCTGGTTCCGGTTAAACCCATGACTTTGGAACGCGCCATGGAATGGATCAAAGACACGGAACTGATCGAGGTAACGCCAGCTCATATTCGCTTGCGTTGCCGCGAATTAAGCCCGTCAAGCCGTGCGAAAGCCGCCAAAGAATGAAGATTTTTGAGATGCGCCAATTTGCCATTGAATCTGATTCAAAACAAATTGGTCCATTCTCATTCGAGATTCGTTCCGGAGAAATTTTTGGCATTTCCGATTTAAGTGATGTGCATCTAAGGCTGCTGACAAAATTTTTAAATGGTGAAAATCCTGTCGAAAAAATTTCCGGTCAGGTTTTTTGTAAAGATGCAGAAATCAATCCTGCAAGGTTGGGTCGGGATTTGCGCATTTCTTTTTTATCGCAAACCGTCAGTTTTGATCCCAAATTAACTTGTTCCGAAAATTTATTTTTTCAATCCTGTCTGAAGACAGAACAAGCATCTGCACGTGCACAGGTCCAGGAGGTTCTGCATTCCTTCGAACTTTATTCCGTGGCTGATAAATATTTGCAAAAACTAGATTTATTTTCTCAGAAAAAATTTCAATTGGCCTCGGCACAAATTAAAAATGCGGCCCTGATCGTTTTTGCATATCCATGGACGGGCCTTAAACTAGCGCAACAAAAACTGCTCAGCCAAAAAATCAAAAACTTTGCGCAGCAAAAATCAGCTGTGTTAATTTTTTCAGAAAATCACGAACGCATTGAATCTGTTTGTGATCGAATTTTAATTTTGGATCAGGGCCGGTATTCTATTATCGGCGAACCGAAAAAATTAAAAGAAAGCAGCTTGGGAACGCAAGTCATCGAAATTCCCCTGAATGTGCAAGAATTCGATTATTTCCAAAAACGCATCAAAGAAAAAAATCTAAAATATTTTATTTCAGATCAAAGCCTATGTATTTTTTCAAAAGAAGGCGCAGACCTTCGCGAACACATTCAATCTTTTGGATTTCAACAGGTTACGTTGCGAAAAACTCAGTTATTTGATTTTTTTATTCAAAATAAAAAAGATTATAAACCTGAACTGGAGCTTGCATGAAATCCGCCTATAAATCAATTTTGTGGCGGAACTGGAAATCTTTTCGATTGCAGTGGAAATCAGAAATTATTTGGATGATCGTTGAACCAGCCTTATTAATTTACGTTTTTGGCAAAGGACTCAGTCAATGGACGGGATCTTTGCAAGGCCAAGATTATTTTGATTTTTTTTCGGCTTCGATCTTGGGACAAGTTTCTTTTATCATCGCATTGCATGAAGGACTTTACGGAGTTCGCGCAAAAAACGTCAACAGCGGGGTCTACAATTTTTGGATTCATTCCGGCATCACGGCCCAACAGATTTTCAAAGGCGAAATGTTTTGGATTTGTTGTAAGGCAATGTTGGGCGTAAGCATTTGTTTATTTTTACTTTTATTTAGCCAAAGTTATCATCTGGCGGATTACTTATGGATTTATTTAATTTGCCTGCTTATTTCCATCAGCGGCGGATGCGTGGGAATTTATTTAGCGTTGAGATTCAAAGCGGATTTACCCAATTGGTTTTCCATTTACTTATTTCCTTTCCTGCTGGTTTCCGGGATTTTTATTCCTGTGCAATTCTTTCCACTGCCAATCAGTTGGTTTCTAGAAATTCTGCCACTTGCCGCAGGCTGCGACGCAATTCGCGCATGGACGAAGTCGCACGAACTAATCTGGATGATCAAGCCCAGCATCCTATTGGTAACCTTCGCAGCAGCAACCTACCACTTCACCCAGAAAAAAATCTCGCAGCTTTAAAAGGTGCCAGGTCCTGTTTCTGTAAGCGGCGCAGTATAAGGACCCCGCATACGTTACCGCCGGAAAGGGTGGCAGCCACCCGGTCCGGCGGAAAAGTCGGCTGGCACCTTTTACTGGATCGAAAGGAAGTTTTTGGATAGCAATGTCCAGAATTTTTCGGCGCTGAGGCCTAATTGTAGGGCGAAAAGGACTTGTTTTTGGCTTGGGTAGGATTTGCTGGCGCAGATTATTTTTCTGCGATCGGAATCGGATAATGTATAGGCGTGAGTGATCGGGGGGAAGGGTCTTTGATTTCCGGGTGGGATTCTGGGAATTACTTTTTTGAAATATTCCGTTAGCGCAACCGATACGATGGGGATTTTTTTATTCTGGAAGATTTCGCGAACGGCGTCGGATACGGCGACGTGATCGGGGTGACCGTAAAGACCTGGTGGATCGTGAGTGAAAACCGCTGCGATACCGCGAGTGCCTGCAGTATTTTCAATTTCCTTCAAGATTTTTTGTTTTAAATTTTCTGCCTGCGCAAGTCCACCATCCTTGAAATTCATTCGGATCGGTTCAGCAATGCCCATACATTTGGAAACCTGCACGGCCTCTTGGTAACGACAATCGGATGCGGTCTGCCGATAACAAGTCCCGGGAAATATTTTACCCTTGCCGTTATCGGAAACAATCAACCAATGAATGGGCGCATCAGGGTGCAATTCCTTAATGTGTGCAACAGCACCCAACACAGTCAGCTCGTCATCAGCATGGGCAAAAATTAAAAAAATATCTTGGTCAGAATGTTTTTTTAAATAATCTGGGAACTCTGCAAATTCTTCAGATTTCAATTCAGGCATTTGCGACAAAGTTTGCTCGACGGATCTTTCGGTAAATAATCCAGTTACAACAACGACAAGAGCAATTCCAATAAATAGGTAAATAAAATATTTTACCCACTTTTTCATTCGTCTAAAGTATCCAGCGACTTGGGTGGTTTTTCTTCTGGCTGCGTTGGCGAAGTTCCCTCGATAAATATTGATCCTGGTTCTGCAGCATCAGGGACAGGTTTTAAATCCAAATTCTCATTCGAATCGTCGGCGCTGGGTTCGTCTTCATCGCCAGCAACGGATTTAAATATATTATTCAAAGTGGAAATATTTTTTTCATATTCTTCCGGGGTAATCGTGTGAACGGTTTTTAGTAATGTTAAAATTGTTTTAATCCGGCTGCGAGCAAAGGGGGTCAATTCTTTTTTAAAATACGATTTGCTATATTTAACGGGACTGGGCAGCAGGAAAGCCAAAAACGAAGCTTCCAAAGGATTTAATTGCGACACGGATTTTTTGAAATAAAATTTTGCAGCAGGACCTACACCGTAAATATCGGGACCCAGTTCAACCACGTTTAAATATTTTTCCAGAATCTGATTTTTAGTCAGCCGATTTTCTAACTGCAAAGTAATCAGGGCTTCCAAAAATTTACGCAGCAAAGATTTTTCTTTGCTTAAAAATAAATTTTTCGCCAACTGCTGGGTAATGGTAGATCCGCCGCGTTTGTAAAACCCTTTCTGCATATTTTCTTTGAAAGAATTTTCCATCGATTGCCAGTCAAATCCATGATGAGTCCAAAACAAACTATCCTCGGACAAAAGAATGGCCTTTTTTACAAAGGGGGAAATATTGGTTAGTTTTACATAATTTTTATTGGTGGGACACAATTCCACTTCATTCATTTCAGTGGTGATGCAGCCGGTGATTTGTTCCGTCGAAGGCAATTGCCAAAGAACGTAAGCCAAGATGACAACTGAAATCCCGACGCAGACAATGGCAGACCACTTAAGTATTTTCATTCAGTTCCAAGCATAGGATGTTGTTGAATCCATTGAATACTTTGACCAATCGCAGCCCGAGCAGGCCCAGCCTGAAATCCCAATTCGGCCCGTGCTTTTTCTGCACTAAACCAATGATACAAGATCGCAGCCCAAGCATTTTCAATGCTGAAATATTTTTTCCCAGTTACAGCAGAAAGTAAATCCCCACAGTGCCCCAAGGTTTTTAAAACCGCAGCGGACAAACATATTTTCGGTGGCTGACTGCCGGCCAGTTCAGAAATAATTGCAAACACATCTTTCAATAATAAATTTTCACCGGCCAAGATATAGCGTTCGCCTTTTCGACCTTTTTGTATGGCTTGTAAAATTCCTGTGACGGCATCATCGACGGAAATAATATTTACACCGCCCGGGGGATAGAATTTTAACTGCCCACGTGCGGCCTGCAGCTGGGCTTTGCGACTGCCTTTTTTTGCATCGCCCGGTCCGTAAATGGTGGAAGGATTCACAATCACCGCATCAATTTTGCCCAAGCGTGCGGCCGAGCGAACAATTTCTTCGCCCTGATGTTTGGTTTCAAAATATCCCAAATTTAAATGGCTAAGATTAAAAGGACTGTCCTCATTTAAAATTTGCTGCGGCTGAAACCCAGCCCCGACAGCCACGACCGAAGAAACATGCAGCAGTCGTCCCGCACCCACCGCAGAAATTGCATCAACGATATTTTGCACAGCAAAAACATTAGTTTCCACCAAGGCCGCGCGATCCGATTTTTTATAAGAAACCAATCCCGCCAAATGAAAAACTTGATCTTGTCCAAGTAAAACTTTTTTCAAAGCATCGACATCAGACAGCGACGCAAAAACTTTTTTATATTTAAGTTCGCCTAATTCCGACAAATCACTGGAAGCACGGCAGATCACGCTTAGTTCGTGACCGTCTGCAATCAGTTTGTGCGCAAGATGGTGCCCCAAAAAACCTGAGGCCCCCGTCATGGCGATTTTCATCTAGATTCGAGGCGAAAGATTTTTTGCGCCAAAAGTGAAATGGTTAATCCACAAAATAATCCCCATAACATTCCACCCACGACATCGAGGGGAAAATGAACTCCGTTGTAAATTCGGCTGAAACTTACGACGACAGCCAAAATATAAATCGGGATGGATATAACAAAAGAAAAAGTTTGCACCGATCTTGCCCATGCAAACAAATTACTCGCATGATTGGATGGAAAGCTGTAGCCACCTGCCTGGGTTCGCTGAATCACAACAGAATTTTGCAGCGCCAAATGTTGGGATACAAAAGGTCGTTCGCGTTGAAAGCTTTGTTTCAATAAGGCATGTCCGCCCCAATCGCAAAATCCAACGGCCACTGAACAGACGACAAAGATGGCAATGCCGCGAAACCAAAATCGTAAAAATAGAAAAAATAAAAAGATAACTAGAATAATCGATCCTGAAATCCAGGACCGGTGCAGTTCACCGATATTGCGTAAAACAAAATCCACTGCTTGCGGCAGTTCCAAATGATTGATCCACAGAAAAAAGTTTTCGTCCAAAGATCTAAGATATTCCCACATGGCATAACGTTAACAACACTTTGGTCGGTATCCAAGCTGAAAGGCCCGTCTGGATTGTTGCAAGTCGCATTCGCATGGCACAATGAAATCTATGTCACGAGGAATTATATTCGGATTAGTGGTGGGATTTGGGGCTTTGATTTTCGGTCACGTTTTCGAAGGTGGCCATATCGAATCGCTGTTGCAATTTACAGCGGCCTTTATTGTTTTTGGCGGAACTGCCGGCGCAGTCTTAGTTTCGCATCCCTTCAAAGACATTCGCAAATCTTGGTGGTTGCTAACTAAAAACGACAAAAAAAATTCCGAGGCGCATTACAAACATGTGTTTGCAATGATCGTGGATTGCGCCAAAGTCGCACGCAAAGAAACCTTGTCAGTCTTGGAACAAAAAATTCCAAAAATCCCTGACCCATTTGTGCAAAAAGTTTTGCGCACCATTATGGACGGGGTCAGTCCCATGGTAACCCGAGAAATTTATTTAGCAGAATTAGAAGCCGAAGAATCCGAAATGTATGGATGGGCAAAAGTGTGGTCCGATGCCGGCGGATTTTCGCCGACGATTGGAATCATTGGCGCAGTTTTGGGATTGATCCATGTGATGAGCAATTTATCCGATACCAAACAATTGGGATCGGGCATTGCCGTCGCCTTTGTTGCAACCATTTACGGTGTCGGTCTTGCCAACTTAGTTTTTCTGCCATTTTCAAATCGGTTAAAGAAAAAAATTGCTCACATCATTGATCACAAGCGGGCTTTGCTAAAAGCAGCCTTACTGGTCAGATCCGATGAAAGTTTGGTGGTTATTCACAACCAAATGGAATCGGTCAAAGTAGAAATCGAAAAACAGAGAACTGGATGAGACACGAAGAACCCGAAAATCACGATCGCTGGTTGGTATCTTACGCAGATTTTATTACCCTGCTGTTTGCTTTTTTCGTGGTTCTGTATGCAACGTCCAACGCCAACGAAGAAAAATTAAAAAAATTAGAAGAATCCTTACGAAATTCCCTAAGCCTTCCGCAACCCAAAGCAGCCGGCGTCGGCAGCGGCATGGGTCAGGACTGGAGCTTCGACGCCGTCTTTGATTCTCTGATGGGAAATCGCGTGCACAACCCCTTGGAATCTAAAAATTTAAGTCAGACCAAAACCGAGCGTGGAACCAAAATCACCATGGTTGCATCGACTTATTTTAATACCGCGGATGCAAAATTAAAAAAAACTTCCATCGAAAGTTTAAAACAGCTGGCAGAAATTTTAAAAGAAACCCCGGGTAATATTATCGTCGAAGGCCATACCGACGATTTACCGATTAAAAATGAAGAATATTTATCCAACTGGGATTTATCCAGCATCCGTGCCTCGCGTGTCGCAAGATATTTAATGGTGTACGGAAATATCCCGGCATCGCGAATTTCCGTGCGCGGTTATGCCGACCAAAAACCCTTGGTCCCCAACGACAGCGAAGCCCACCGTGCCACCAATCGTCGCATCGAAGTTTGGGTTGAACCGGCTAAGGATTAGTCGCCACAAATTTTGGGCAAAAAAACCCCCGGTTTTTAACCAGGGTTTTTTTAATAATAATAAATTCGTTTTAGTTTAAATTTTTAAACCCAAACATTTTTTAAGAATTTCTAGGAACTCAGAAGTGTTTTTTCCACGAGCTGCTGGCGAAGCTTCTCGGAACATTCTGGAAAGTTCTTTTGCCAGAACCTCTTTTTGATCACCGCTGTTTTTAGCTTCTTCTACTGCTTTGAAAGTTTTAAAAAACTGACCTCGCAATTCATTGCTTTCTTGTGACAAAAGGCCTTTGACATTTAGAATTAGTAAATTGTGTAAGTCTAAAGCTTGCTCAGTAGTTACAGAATCGCCAGACGCGGCTGGGGCTTTTGAACTTCCGCCGGCTTCACCAAAAACTTCATTGATATTCGTTGTTTCAGCCAAATATTTGGCTACAAGCAAAGCCTCAGTTCGGTCTGTTTTACCATCGGCACTTTGGTTACCAAATGCATCGTGGTAGGCGATCAAATACCGAATGTTTTCCATAGCTTTTTCTGCATTGTTTGTTCTTTGCGCATCCCAGTACTTACCTAAAGCGTCAGCCATATCGCTGCGACCTTTTACCAAAATCACTGATTTTAAAGTGGCGCCAGTTAAGGATGTCAATGGGGTAGCGCCTCGGGCAGCTTCAATTTCTGTGGCAATTTTTTTGGCTTCCAATTCAACTTTGGCTGCACGTGCTTTTGATTTTGCAATTGCTGACTCGTTGGGGCCGCCTTTTACTACTGCTTCAGCTGCAAAAGCGGATTGTCCGCTGATTAGAGCTGTTACCAGCAATAATGAATTCAATAACTTTGTCATAAATAACTCCTTTTTTAATTTTAAATTTAACCCGTCCTCACGGGTGTAATTATTAATAAAATAAATATTAACGTATAATTCCCTCGAAATCCAATAAGACATGAACCTATTGTAAAGCTTTCCATGTTGTCAAAAATAATGACAGCAAAAAGCCTGAAATTAAGTTCCTGGTGACACCTCCTGTCCATTTGTATCTTCTTCGGAACGGGATTCCTTACTTAATGAAGCTTTCGTATCTAAATTGGGGGCTGCCGGTGCATGCATAGGGGCTGCGGGTGCTTGCTTGGTTTTTCCCGAGTCTTCTACTTCTTCTTTTAAATTGAGTTCGCGCCGTCTTTCGTCGTTGGCCGACTTGCCAGAACCTCTGTACCAACTGACTGCTCCCACGATTTCAGTGGTCGTATATAGTTGGTTTCCAATCTGATCCAAGATTTGAAAGATCGTCTGGGCAATCAGTATTTGTTCGCGGTTCAACAATTTGGTGTCAGGGATCCAGTCAAGAATCGCGACTTGTTTCACCTGTTCGTCTGACAATTCAAAGTTCATCTGATAATTGTTTAGCTGAAGATGAGCCTTTTTTCCATTTTCAGTAATTTCGCCGATAACATCACCGATCAAAGACTTTGCTCGGCCTAACATAGCACTAATAGTTTTAAGATTGGCTTTGTGCCCTATCGGTCCATTGTAAATCTGATCGGGGTTTAAAACGGCTTGTTTTAAACCAGGGCTGCTAAGCAATTTTGCGTATTCTTCAAAGGCGATATTAGCTTGGGTAAGGGACTCGATTTCGCCATTGATGACGCCCAGATTATTTTGTTCGCCGCGAAACGCCATGACTTGGGCCCAATCCAGGCTGCGTGTATTCCACAGCATGTGGAAAAGATCCAAATGATGAATATAAGTCAATTGTTTGCTGTTGGCCAAGCGAGTGTCTGTCCAGAAAGGAATTGGTTTATCTAGCCAAAGTTGAAAAGCAGGGCTTGAACGCAATTTCAAAGCAGGCAATCCCTCGGGAAATTTGGTTTTATAAACATCTTTGATCAGTTCGTTCAGCATCATTGTGTAAAATCGGAATTCTTGCTGCAAGCTGATCACAGGATTGGACGAAAATTTATAGCTGGCTGGCAATCCAAGACCTGGGTCATTGGCCATAGAAACCAAATCCGCCACGATTTCACGGTAACGTAAGTTCATATTATTATAGAAAACCGCAAGTTCTGGCATAATATTTTTGTCCCACCACTGGTTGAAAATATCCTTGATTTTGTCTTCAGGTGCAGCTTTCAGACTGTAAATGACCAGTGGATCCAGATTTGCCAAAACCAAAGTAATCAACGAGTGAACGGCCGTTCTTTTTGCCGCAGAACCTTTCGCGAATTCATCGCGATATTTTTGTTGGCGATCGTTGCGCGCAGGAGTCATCGGCTGGACATAAACAAACTTTCCTTCGGCATCCCACATTTTAGTGTAGATCGGATACGCAATCCCCGCTTCGCCTTTCTTGCAAAGATTGGCGCGTTCTGGGAAATCGCGAACAATGGACGGGGAAGTGTAAGTATGTTTGAACCCAAATACTCGTATGCCCAGCATCTTTTGTTTGTCGATGGTTTTTTCGTTTTGATAAACCTGTGGGCCGCACAACATATTGACTAACAATTCTTCCGAAAAATTATTGACGTTAAATCGACCCAGTTGTTTTGGATAAGCCTCTTCTGCCTTAAGGGCTTTGATTTCGTCAGAGCTATTCGAATATAAATCGTAGTTTTTAAAGAACGTTTCGCCTGGGATATTTGTGTTCTTAAATTTATCTGTAACACCCAAGTTTTCGAAAAACTCTTTCAGGACAAATTCAGTAAATGGATAGTGTCCGTTTAAGTGCAGTTGTAGTCCTTCGACGATGGATTTATTTTCGTCAGCATTCAAAGTTAAACCAGAGAAACTTACATCCCGGCTTAGATCCATAAACGCGTATTTTTCAGGATCGGTTAAATAGTTTTGTGCCATCTGCAAAAGATTGGCTTGATCCTGAATTTTAACAGAATTAATTCTTTCCCCATCTGGGAATTGAAGGCGATTAAAAAATTGATTAAGGGCCGCGTATTCGCCAGGTTTAACAGAATATTTATCGTTGGCTTCGAACAAACGATCGGATGTTGCATTGTAAGCAATTTTTACCGAATTGAACCAAATACTGGGGGACAGAGACCAATTCACAGGTTGGAATGGTTGACCAGGATTAGGATTGACTAAACCAGGAGCCACTTTTGCCATCCACGCATTTTGGAAATAATTCGCCCAAAATTTAATGGCTGTGGACTTATTGTAAAGATCTCGTTGAAAATCATCCAGCAGTCGAGTTTTGTCGACGGTTTGGGCGGGTTGTCCATTTACTACGGCAATGCTGTAATTAGAAATTCCAGCAAAAGGATCGATTCCAATTAAAATTGGTTTAAAAGTTTGCTGCAAAGATTTTGGATCTTTTGCGTAATAGGCTCTGGCGCCTTCCAGTAAAAATTTCCCGTAGAAATCTTGCGAGATTAAATATTTTTGCGAAATTTCAGTCAAAGACCTAGCCCAAACGGCATTAGAGGCTTCGACTCCACTCATGGTTAAGCGTTGGAAGTCATGTATTTCGTGGTGCAAGTTTTTAAGTCTAGACGAGAAATCTGGCTTGCAAGACGAACTGCGCTGCAGGACAGAACAGGATTCGCCGGTCAATTGATCAACCCACTTGGAAGATTTTTTACTTATTAAATCTGCTTGTACTTCTTTCGAGGCATTGTCCATCGTTGCATGGCTCATCCATTTTAATGGTGGTGTTACAACCGCATGAAGTACGGCTTTTCCATCGGTTCCCACAAACGCCATGATATCGGTAATTTTTCCACCGACGAAGTCGACTCCATAATACAGTCGACCTAAGGTTGAAATACGAATTCCTTTTGCGACACTTTTGCTAGCACTTTTGAAAAGAACTTTCGTCGATTTCATCACAATTTTTCTTAATTTTACGCGACCACTTTTTATCGGTGCGGTCAGTTTTCCGGAAAGGTAACCTGACAACAGCATGGATACTAAACTAGGTGCCATACCAATAATTTTTCCGGTTAAAACTTTGGCCGAGAAAAAATCTTGGCAAGGGGATTTAGTTTCTTGATCGATAATGGTTTTAGAAATTGTGGCCTTATCGTCCTTTTTCACGCTTTGGTTGTAAGTGCGAAAGTCGCCGCGAATTTCAGAGGTGCAGGCCTGAAACAGTGGATCAGCAGCAATAGTATTGACCACATTTTGTAAGAAAAAACCGGCCGTCATTCCCAGCATACCCAAATGTTTTGCCAAACCTTCATTTCGGATCAGTGTTCCTAAAACCGCAGGAACAACCGCATTTGCTGAAGTGAAAACCAAAAACCCAAAACCACCCAGCGGAGATTTGATATGTTCCCATTCTTCTTGCATACGAATCGGGTTGGAATTTGGTGAGGCCGCATAGTGCAAGGCTTCGACTGCGCCAACGGCCATGTAAAAGATGACGGCTTCAATCGGGAAACCTTTAATTGCATGCAGCATAGCGCTTTTTCCATTTTGAAAAGAAGCTTCTAGGATTTCCCCACCTGTTGGTTTGGGATGGAGCCCATACATTTGCATCAGTGCTAATAGTTTTTTGGGGCTAAGGTTTTCTAAGTCTTTGCGAGTTCCTTCGGCGCTAACGGGAACATTTCCCACTCCTTCGATATTGGCGACCCCAATCGCATGTTCGAAAGCGGCAGTTTCGGCGGCAGTGGGCGATGTTGCAGAACTATCATTGGCAGCAAAGGTGACGCTCGGAGGTGATGCTTTCGTTGCTGCATTACCCTTATCCTCGTCAGCGGCTGCCCGAGGGAAATAGCCAAACGAAAACTGAATCGTCAGTGCCCAGATAATAAATGTGCGTAAAGCTAAATATTTATTCATCGTATTCCCTCAATAACTAGATAAGCAAAAGCTTGGCCTAGAAAACTGTCCTAGAATGAGAATCAGGTCAATTTATAGTGCTCAGATCGAATATAATTTCTGTCTGTGAGTCTTTTTGGGACAAAGGAGGACTCATAATACTTCGGTGCCGCAAATAGCAGATAGATGACAAAAAGTTCGACAGATTAGAGCGTTTAAAAAAATGCCGGCAACGCGCCGGCATTTTTAAATAAAGTATAGTTTATTATTGTTACAAACCGACGACAGGTGCAGTCCGGTCGATATAGCGATCTGTAGGCGAATAGTCCGCGCCAGGCCCCCAGCCGTAGGATCTGTTTGGATCGTCATTTTTTCCCAGTTGTCCCGAAGCGTTTAAGCCTGCGCAGTAGACTTTGCTTTTATCCGTTAGAAAACAATTGTGGTAACTGCCTGTTGCAACTTGCACAACTTCGTCATCGGCGTCCAAACCAGAATTCGCTGGATAGCCGGTTGAATGCAAAGAAATTGCAAAAGGCGAGTGAATGAAAATTTCTGGATTGACTGCATTTGCCAAGGCAAATTGTGGGTATTGGTAAACTTGCGGATTTGAGTTCGGAAAATAAGAAATCTGCACAACCAAAGTGCGCACGGGAAATTCGAATCCATTGATCGACATTCCAACAAGTTTTCCGACCATTCCATAATAACTTGCGCCCGTGCAAAAAGCTTCGGGGCGAACATTGCTTGCAGAAGCAACTACGCAGCTGCCTTGATCACGCAAAGAAAGTTGTTTGATCTTGTTGTAAGAAACTGTGTCGACACGTGCGCCACCATAAACTTGAATCGGCGACGGATAATTATCGTAAGTCACGGGATAAGCGGCAAGATTCTGGCTGACTAAATTTGCATCGCCAAAAATCCCGCCCGAACTGGATCCCCAACAATAGGCGGCACCGGAAGAATAACGCACACAAGAAGTTTGCGCATTTACATCCAGTTCGCTGATGGTTCCATTGGGTAGACCTTGAACGGCAGCCAAAGAACTTACCAGCGGATTGCAGCCGGGGGCAGTTACCCCACGTCCTAATTGTCCAAAGTCATTCGCACCCCGACAGAAAACCTGATTGTCATCCGTTACATAGCAACTGTGCAAACCGCCACCGCCGACAAATTTAACATTGGTCGCACTGTTGGGTAATTTCATAAAGCTTGTTTTAAAATATTCCATCGAAGTGGCTGCGGGCCCCAATTCACCGCAATAATTTGATCCAGCAACATAAATTTCCTTAAGGCCGTTGGTATTTACGATTGCGTAGGCCCCGTAAGATCCAGCTGCAACGTATGTTAAGCCCCGATTGGGAAGTCCGCTGACTTTGGTTGCAACATATTTTACCAGTCGATCTGGAATACCCAATTGGTAATTGTCGTTGGCGCCCCATGCATACAAACCAACATTGCTGTTGGGTTCTTCGGCGATTGCGTAAAAAGAAAATCCGATTCCCACAAGTTGTCTGATCTTTTTATTGGCGGGCAATCCGGAAACAATCACTGCAGAACGACTATTTACAGTTGAATTATTTCCCAAGACCCCTTGGCTTCCATTGCCCCAGCATTTGACTGCGTAACCGGAATTAACGATGGCACAAGTTGCGTAATTGGCTGCTGCGATTTGTGTCACGGTTAAAGTTGCGTGTGCGCTCGACACACCGATGATTAGTAAAAATAAAACTGAACCTATTTTTGAACCTATTTTTGAATTTATTTTCATTGGGCCCCCCCCTTTAAAATTTTCTCTGTTCTTTCACGGGCGCAGGAATTTGTATAGCACTGAGTTTGAATTACTGCATTGCTTTGAAAATTGTTGTCGCATCTAAAATCCAAGCAACAACATCCTTTGGATATGTCGGTAATGTTGCAGACGTTACGGAAATTCCGCCTAAACTTTGCATCAACATTTTTTGGTAGAGATTTTGCGCAGCTAATTTTGCTGGCACAATTGCGTCCAATTTTTCCATGCGCAGAATATTTAAAAAAGTGGCGGCCTTCATGCGGACATCAGTTGGATAGGCAAAACTTTGTAAGGTCACTTTAGTTTTACTTAAATCAGATGCGGGTTTGTTGCCGTTTTGTGGATCTGTCCAACCGCTGTTCAGAATATAAATTTTAGGTTTGCCAGTGGTGGAAAGAAGATAATGCTTAGTTCGCTGGAATAAATATCCAATAAATTCAGTTGAAAGAACCGAGGCATCCAAACGAATGCGCGGATCTGCCAATAAATTCACTTCGGCTGCGACCAAATCTTTTTTCAGACGATCGAAAAACACTTTGGCATTGGATTTCATACTGACGACATCTTGTTCAGTAAACTCGTAGGCTTTCCCGTTGGATCCGGTTCCGCGCAAAATATTGGGATTTTGTAAATAAGCTTCAAATTTTTCCTGCAGTCCATCGGCGGTATTAAGATCCGTCGTTAAAAATATTTTTTCCAAGCCACCAAATTTTTTAATATCTGCAGAAACAGTTTCCACAACTTTTGCCCGCACTTGTTCGGCATTGGCGGGACCGACGTAAGGAAATTTTCTTTCGACACTTAACAATCGACCATTGTTGAACAAAGACAAAAAGTTTTTTTGGTTATCTAAGATCGATTGTGCGCGTGAAGTTGGGTTTAACTGCACCTTACTGACATCCACAGGTTTGCGGCCCAGTGAAGGCGCTTTTGCCTCTATGAAAAAACTAAGAAAATCTTTGGGCAAAGATTTTAAAAGATATTTGCCTTCATAGCTGGTCCATTCGACATAAGAATTTCCCGCATCATAGCGCTGGCAATCTAAAAAACTAGCGACATGGGAATCGGTGCAGAACAAAGGCCATTCAGAAGCCTCAAATTGTTTTCCAAAGTAAAGGCTTTGGATCGCCTTGGTATCGTAATCTGCTGCTTTTGCAGATTTTGCGATTTGATCTCCGGCTTGCATGGCTTCCATTGGAATTTGGTAATCCATAACCGAACTGGAAAGAACTAAATCATCGGGTGTTGAACCTGTATTCAAATAGTTTTTGAAAAGTTCTTCCCGTTTTTCCAATTCATAGTTGGCAGCCAAAGATCCGGCAAAATTGTGGCGAAGCCCTAAGGTATGTCCAACTTCATGGGCGACCACTTCGCGCACTAAATCTTGCGAGGCTTTTAAGATTTTAGCCGGAGTATCCGCAGTTTCCAGAACAGCTTGTAAACCTTGGGAAATTTGTTCGTTCAAATCCATATCGCAAAGTTTTTGTTCCTCGAAACCTTTCAGCCCAATACTGCCTTTGGTTTTTGGTTTATCTTCACCCAATACGCGTAAAAAACTTTGTGGGTCTCGTTGGCCAATTTTTGCCCAGGCACTGGTAAAATAAATTTGCTGATGCAAAATTTGCCCTGTGCGAGGATCCATTTGCGCATCGGCGTAGGCAAATCCCGCAGAATCCCAATCCACCCATTGAACAATATTGTATTTGGGATTCGGAGCAAAAACATTTTCAGGAGCTTCGATCACTTGGATGACTTCTTTGCCCAAGGCTTTGTTCCAATACAAAATTCCATCGCGAACCGCGGCTTTGTAATCTGCTGGCGTATTTGAAGACATAGCATAAACGATGGGTTTATTGATATTCAATTTACTTGCGTAAGAAGTGTTCCCAGATTCGCTGTTGAACTGTGGATTGACTTCAAAAAAACCCATTTGATTGAAGTTTGCTGGGGCTTCGCTGGCAACGAAAGTTGGATCGGGTAAATAGGGCTGTAAATAGTAAATTACTGCCACGGGTATGTTTTGGTTTCCACCACCTTCAGTTAGAACTTCTAACTGAGCTTGTTGTTGGATTTCTAAAGTTTGCTGTTCTAAAATTTGCGCACTTTCAATATAGCTAAAAGCAACTTTTGCAGATCGGTATTCAGTGTTTGGTTGCGATCCATTGAAATCCCGCACGGCCCAATCGGATTCGGTAAATAGACGGCTCATTCCAGCGTTGAAATCGAAGGAAATCGAGGAAGCAGTTTCACCAGTAATGGCAAATTCTGCCAATAATAAAGTCTGCGGATAATTTGCGGCAACCAAAAGACCTTTCGAGGCTTCGAACAGATACAATTTATTTTCAATTTGACGGAAAAAAACAATTCGACTGCGCATACCGGTAAATCGCGGAGCCATTGCCTGCAGGACCATACTTGTTTGCAGCAGAAATTCTTTTTTCAAAGCAGATTTTTCAATCGAGACCTTATTTTTATCCACCTGCATCTGTTGCGGCGGCGGCGAATCGCTTGTGCCTGTTGCCGCAACGGCAGAAACAGCAAACGAGTTTGCGATGTTCCCGTCAGCACGATTTTCTGGATTTTGAAATTTGTCGATTGTTTTCTTGTTACAGGCAACAAGACTAAGACAAATTAATACAAACGAAATGCCCCTCAACATACGAACCCCCTCAGGAACTTTCGCTGTGTATAGGATTATTTTATTTGCAAATCAACATTAGAATTTGTTTTGGAATGGATAATAAATTACCACGAAAAGAGAAATTTGAGTATTAAAACGGATCGAAATAATAAATCTATCAAGCAAACTTTTGTCCAACAAATCCGAACCCCAGACAGTAATTTTCTGCGTATAAGTTAAAAGTGGGTTTCAAGTTGTCACAACATTTGCAGATCATGCGGGAATGGAAAATCTAAATGGAATCAAACAAGAATTTTGGCAAATAAAAATCCACATAGACCGAGGCAATCCTCGGCCGAATATGAAAACAGAACTTTACTTTGAGTTTCGAAATATAACCGGCGGTTCGCTAGAACTTATCGCTCGGACACTGCCCGAAAATCAAAGTTTAAGTTTTGTTGTTTTGTGCAGATTCAAATCTGGAAATAGGTGGGAGGCGACAGAGGAATCGGGATTTTTCCTTTTAAAAGAATTTTGTGGTGAATGGTTGAGTGAACAAGAAGATAAAAATCTGCAAGACGCGCGAATAAGATCTGACGTGGCCCTTGAGCTACGAAGAATACTTGCTGCGCTGTTCGACCCCAATCGGGATTCCTAAGCTTAGTTGTTTAAGATCTTTTGCAACATCCTCTAACTTTACTTTTGTTTTTCGACGATCGCCGAAAAACACTGTTCGGCCATCTTGATATTCAATT
>JBBQHD010000051.1:0-18823 GCA_038323665.1 Bdellovibrionales bacterium | reverse complement strand
TAATGCTTTGGTTAAAATCGATCTGAGACTTTGCTGTTTTGTTTTCAGATTTCTTACCGGGTTTATTCGGATCCAACTGCCGATGCAGTTTTTCAACCATGACTTTGAAAAACTCGGCTTGGGTCATATTTGGATTTTGGTGCGACATCCAAAGTTTTAATTCATCCATCTTTGCTTTCGTTTCAGAATCAATCACAAAGCGAAGTTCAATCAGATTTTCTGATAAAACTTTTTCTTGTTCTTTGGATTTCAGACAAAGCTCGGGTGCAATTTTAAATAATTCCTTTTCTGCTGCTCTAGATGATTTATTTTCTAATTTTTTATAAAGCTCAGTTTTTTCTTCTATCGAGATCTTCTGTCTTTGATCATTGGCTTTTTTCCTTAGAAAACTTTGAACATGAGATACAACTGATAAACTTAAGCGACCATCCGCAATCTTTTCTTTTAATTCCGGCATTTCGGAAATTGCCCTGGCTGCTTGAATCCTGCGCATTGCGGAAGAGGGTTCGTATCCCAAATCCTTGGTGACGAAATCGAAAAGCGATCCAAAGCCAAAATCTAGATATAGTTTTCTACGGTCGATTTCCGCAATCAGTTCGATCACTTGCAAAGTCAAACTTTGCTCGATTTTGGCAGCTTGTCTGATTTGATCCAGAAGTGCATGCCTATCGAGAGAATTTATGGATTGACTGGAATTGCTAATTTCTCGGGGCTTGATATTTGCCGAAGATAAATCCAACACGCATCCTCATTTCTACTTCCTATTTCGAAGTTGAAAAAACTTAACATGGTTTTTAAAATGTATTTTTGGCGGTTTCCCTAAAATCAAGATGCAGAAAATAAATTAGCTTCTAAACGCACAAATCGGTCGATTGCTCACAGATGCAACCCATTTCCACGAAAACTAATTCTAGCGAAAAATAAAACTAAACCCGCCGCGATTAAGCATAACAAAAGCACGTCAAATATTATTTTATTTCGACGCGCCAACGCGCGAATTGAAATTAAACAAAGATTATTTGATCAAAAAATTTATTTTTATAAACGCAAGAGAATGGCCAAAACTTTTAAGATCCGATATGTTTTTGCTCGCTCGAACAAGCGAGCAGAAGCTGCCAAGGCATGAAGTTCTCAAGTCAAATATAATGCAAGCATTACCTGCGCCGAAGTAAAAAGCTTGGCATGCAAAACAAGCTTAATTTTTTAGAAATTGCTTAGGTTTCAGGCCGGTCGGCTGATCTCTTCGACTGAAATTTCGAAATTCAGCGACCCTATGGGCGTTTATGGATTCAGTGCCCCGGTTTGCTTGCAGCTATTTCCCTTTGCAAATTAATTTCTGCCCAAGGTTTCCAAGTTTAAATTTTTTGATCCGAAAGTCGGACATTTTTTTCATTAATCAATTTAAGTTTATTTAAAGATGCAATTAAGATAAGGGAAGGCATGAGAAAAAAGATATTAATACTCTCCTTGTCCCTCATTATTTTATGCACTGTTGCCGTTGTTGGTTATTACGCATGGTATTTTCCAAACGACGGCGCGCATTTAGGAGAAGATAGGAATCACAATAAAATATGGGATGATGTTGAATTAAAAATTGATCAAACCTATGGTGCAAATAAAAATGTCACTCAAGCGGCTAAATTCTTAGCGATTGCCATACAGGATTCAATTATAAATTTAGATAATTCTTTAGAACAGGCCAAAATAGTTGATGAACAGGCGAATTGCCTTTTTGCCGCTGCAGAGTTTGATAAAATGGATGAAAAAGTGGCTATGAGCCTTTGGGTTAGTATCGATAAATTGATTATGACCACTCGTGCACGGCAAGTCCGATATATCAAATTCAATGCAAATTTAAGTGGGCACACGTTTCCGATGAGTAAGGCCGATAAAACAAAGTGCAAATTTAATTTTGAAAGCTCGAGCAAGCGAGCTGAAGCTGGCAAAGCATCAGTAGAGCAGTAAATCTTAACATGAGGACAGAACCTACTGGAAATTGCTGCCAGAAAAAAGTTCTATTTTTCTGGACATGTCAGCCGGTCAAAAGCCTTTACAATCACTGGCTGTTCTAATGCGTCGTTGTTCCGGCATCGAAGTGAACCTCTAGCAATTCGCGGGCATCAACTGAATATTGAAGAAAATAGGGGGTCGAAAAAAAATCATCGGAACGAAAAGCCATCCTCATTGTCGAATTCTTTTCGTCGATCGAAAAATTAAGCGAATAGTAATTCCCTGCAATAGGTGTTTTCCGCAAATCAATACTAAACTCTTTTTCAATAGAATTCGTTTGAGCATTTATCAAGTAACCCCTGATAATCCCATTGTTTTTCCCCACGGTAGATCCGTAGTCGCGATCTAGGCGGGCTATAATAAAGCGTTGTGAATTCCCAATCGCTTGCACCTTCTGCCTGTCTGGCAATTGTTCCATGACTTCCTTTGGCAACTGGGACGTTATTCTTTTGCTGTCGTGCGCGAAGGCGGAATAATTCCCAGTAAGCGTGTCTAAATAATGAGTGCTTCCCGAACGACGAATTCCAAAAACAAGGTCATCGTTTTCAAAAAATCCAAGGGTATCTGGACCGTCTTCGCCAATACTTAGCTGATCGATCAGCGGTCGAGGTGTTGCGTTTGAAATCTCTCCGGCTTCGATAAATGAGACATCATTTTGATTATCAATAAAATAAATTCGATCCTTTTTCTTAGAATTAGCAAAGATGGGTTTTATCATTCGAAGACCAGACAACAAATTTAATGTTTTCGTTTGAAAGTCAGCTGCTCGTGCATCTATGAGGTAGGTCGCTTTAAGGCCGCGGGGTTTTTCGTCATAAACCGAACATATGAACTGATCGCCAAACCCCTGTGGCAAGGCCTCAATATGCGGGCATGTGTTTTTGTCTAAGCTAAGAGCTTTGCCCCATATGGAGTCCTTCAATTTAAATATTTTAGGAATATCCTCGAAATAAATAATTTCACCAATACCGTAGGTTTCACCAGAAGACTTGCTGAACACCAGCTTAAGGGAAGCAATCCCGGGAATTTCAGGAGCTATAAAGTGATTCCGCTTAATGACTTTTAACTGAGGGCTGTAAGTTAGCTCATAAACACTGTTTTGATAACCTTTTCCCGAATCATCTTTTTTAAAATCAACGGAACGAAGCTGGATGTCTGCAGTTGCACTCGACGATTGCACCAAAAAATAGGTAGGATCTTCCGGCATTTTGACACAGCTTTTTGTAATAAAACTACATAGAATTCCACTACGGTTTCCGTCATAAACATTTATGAAGTCGCCCTGAATCTCCCAATACCAGGAAGGCAAACTTTGCGGAGTAACCAATGCGCTTGTATCGATACAAATTTTATCAAACTGAGCATTAAAACGACAAATTCCTTTAAATCCTTCATCATAGTCTATGGTATACCCCTCGGAAGTAATCACCGAACGGTAAGAGCCTGTAAATAATAATTTTGGCTCAAGTTGCAATGAATTTGAAAATGACTTCGACGCGATAGTTAGTAGTGACACGAAGACCAACGAACCCAATGAGATTTTCATAATAGCTCCCCCATGATGTGAATATAATGATAGGAACAAGATCGTGTATTGTAAATCAATAGGCTTTGGGGCTCATTGCTGCCGTCAGAAAAATAGAACTTTTTCTGACAAAGCGTGGTCGAAACAATCCCGATTGACACACAAATTGAATTCATAGATAACCAAAGTCTTTTGAAAGCCTACAAAGGGATTTCGCAAAATCATTCGATCTCAAACTTGTAAAAAAAGTCTGCAGATTGAAAGCGAAAAACCCCCTCGATGGGGCGATTAAAAATTGGACCGCACAAGAAGGATGTAATATGCAAAGTCAGAAAATCAGGATCCGCCTGAAGGCGTTCGATCACAAGTTGTTGGACCAATCGACCAAAGAAATTGTCGAAACCGCCCGCCGAACCGGAGCTCGCGTCGCAGGACCCATTCCGCTACCAACCCGCATCAATCGCTATACCGTCTTGCGCTCGCCGCATGTGGATAAAAAATCCCGCGAGCAGTTCGAAATTCGCACTCACAAAAGAATGCTCGATATTTTAGACCCCACCCAGCAAACCGTCGACCAATTGATGAAATTGGACCTATCGGCCGGAGTGGACGTCGAAATTAAGTTATCAGCAGTTTAAAAGTAGTATTTTGATAAAAATGATCTCAAGGAGTTATGTGTGTCTGAAAATGTAGAAACCACAGAAGAAAAGACTGAAGTAACAAGCACTTCAGCATCCGGCGGAGCTCAAAAATTGGGCGGCATCTTCGCGTATAAAGAGGGCATGTCCACAATTTATAACGAAGCAGGCGAGGCAATTCCAGTCACCGTGCTGCGTTTCGAGCCTTCTTATATTTCGCAAATTAAAACCAAAGAAAACGATGGCTACGAAGCCGTGCAAATTGCTTGCTTGAAAGAAAAGAAAAAACTTTCCAACAAAGCAGAACAGGGCCATTTGTCCCGCGCGTCTTTGGATCGTCCCGCAAAATTCATTCGTGAAATTCGCCAATCTGTATCCGATGCTTTAAGTCTTGGGGCAGAAGTTTCCATCGACAGCGTCAGCAAAGGCGACAAGGTCTGTCTGACAGCTCGTTCAAAAGGCCGCGGTTTTACTTCGTCCATTAAACGTTGGAATCATGCCGGCGGACCAGCTTCCCACGGATCGAAATTTCACCGTCGACCCGGATCCAGCGGTAACAGAACTTGGCCCGGCCGAGTTATGCCAGGCAAAAAATTCCCCGGTCATTGGGGTGATGAAACCGTTACAGTTAAACATGTTGAAATTATCGATGTGATCGCAGCAGAAAAAGTAGTTTTAGTAAAAGGACCAGTTCCAGGCGGTAGAAATACCCTTGTGCAATTGGTGCGGGAGTAAACGATGGCTTCAGTAGATGTTTTAAATTGGGATAAGAAAAAAGTTGGAACTGTGGATTTGCCCAGTTCAGTTTTCGAACGTGAAGTGAAAAAAGAAATTTTATTCGAAGTGGTTCATTGGCAACGCGCGTGCAAACGCTCGGGCAATGCGGTCACAAAAACCAAAGGTCTTGTTGCCGGCGGCGGTAAAAAACCGTTCAAGCAAAAAGGCACAGGAAATGCGCGACAAGGTTCGATCCGTTCACCATTGATGCCCGGAGGCGGAACTGCTTTCGGTCCACAAAAACGCGATTACTCTTACACACTTCCTAAAAAAGTTCGCCGCGCCGGTCTTAGCATCGCGTTGTCGCACTTATTAAAAGAAGGCAAATTATTCGTCGTCGACGCAATGGAATCCCAAGGGAAATCCAATGCTTTGGCGAAAACTTTGAAAACTTTCGGTTTGAAAAAAGCCATTTTGATCGATCAAAAAGCCGACAATTTATTTGGTCGTGCTTGCAAAAACATTCCTAGATTCCAATACACTTCGGTTGCAGGATTGAACGTTTTTGATCTGTTGAAATACGATTGTTTAGTTATTACAAAAAATTCGATCGAATCTGTTGTTCAGCGTTGCGAAGGAAGTGCTCAATGAGTTCAGTAATTGAAAGACCAATGATCACCGAAAAAGCATCCCTGCAAGGCAATGAAGGCATTTATGTTTTCAAAGTCGGTTGGGACTCTACGAAAACTGAAATCAAACGCGAAGTGCAGGGCAAATTTGGCGTCAAAGTCAAAAGCATCCGCACCTTGCGCGCACGCGGTGGCACGAAAGTGACCAAGCAAGGCATCAGCAGATTGGAACGCTGGAAAAAAGCCTACGTTCAATTACAAAAAGGCGAAAAAATCGCTTTGTTTGAGGGAGCATAATAATGGGAATTAAAACATACTCACCACGATCAGAAGGCCGCCGTTCCATGACGGGTTTTGATTTCAAGGAATTGACTCGGTCAAAACCAGAAAAGTCACTGACCGTAAAATTGAACCGATCTTCGGCGCGAAACAATACCGGTATGATCACCATGCGGCATGTGGGCGGGGCTCATAAGCGTCGTTATCGATTGATTGATTTTTTAAGAAAAAAACTAGAAATTCCAGGAAAAGTTTTCTCGATTGAATACGATCCCAACCGAACCTGTCGAATTGCTTTGATCCATTACAAAGATGGCGAAAAAGCTTATATCTTGGCACCCATCGGATTGAATGTGGGCGATACGGTTGTGGCCAGTGCTCAGGCCGATATTAAACCTGGAAATTGTTTAACTTTATCAGCGATTCCTGTTGGAACCACCATTCACAACGTCGAACTTCGTCCCGGCAAAGGCGGCCAAATCTGCCGTGGTGCTGGAACCGGTGCGGTGTTGTTAGGTAAAGATGAAAAATATTGTCAGGTTCGATTGCCATCGGGCGAAGTAAAAATCGTTTTATCGGTTTGCAAAGCTTCGATCGGGCAAATTGGAAATACCGACAACGAAAATATTTCTTTAGGCAAAGCTGGTCGTTCTCGTTGGAGAGGTATCCGTCCCAGTGTTCGCGGTATGCACATGAACCCCATCGATCATCCACTTGGTGGGGGCGAAGGCGTTGGAAAAGGTCATCACCCAGTAACTCCATGGGGACAGCCTTGCAAAGGTTATAAAACTAGAAATAGCAAACGCACCAACTGGTCGATTGTTAAGAGAAGAAAGTAGGATAATGTGGCTCGTTCGGTAAAAAAAGGTCCATTCATTGATTATACTTTGATGAAAAAGGTCGACAATGCGATCACGAAAAATGACAAAAAAGTCATTAAAACTTGGTCACGTCGTTCGACGGTTACTCCAGATTTTTCTGGTCTGACATTCGCAGTTCACAATGGGCGTAAATTTGTTCCAGTTTATGTGACAGAAAATATGATCGGTCATAAATTGGGTGAATTTGCTCCGACACGTGTTTTCAACAGTCACTCTGATAAAAAAGCTCAGGCATCGGCACCTAGTGCGCCGCCAAAGAAATAAGGAAGTAGGACATGGTTTCAAAAGCATCATTAAAATACACACGAGTCAGCGCACAGAAAGCACGTTTAGTTGCTGATCTAGTTCGCGGCAAAGGCGTATCGCAAGCTTTAAAAACTTTACAGTTTTTAAATAAAAAATCGGCTTTGCTAATTTTAAAATTAGTTGAATCCGCTGTTGCCAACGCAGAACAAACCAACAAAATCGATTTGGATCGTTTGTATGTGCAAACAATCACAGTTGATCAAGGCCCAGTTTTAAAAAGATTTATGCCTCGTGCACAAGGACGAGCTTTTGGAATTCGCAAGAAAACCAGTCACATCAATGTTGTGTTAGGAGAAAGATAAATGGGTCAGAAGGTCAATCCAATTGGTCTACGAGTTGGTGTTATTCGTTCTTGGGAAAGTCGCTGGTTTGCCAAAGGCGAACAGTATTACGATTATATTCACGAAGATTACAAATTAAGAAAATATTTAAAAGCAAAATTGAAACATTCTGGTGTTTCAAAAATCGAAGTTGAACGCGCTGCTAAAAAAGTAAAACTGGTGATTTCAACTGCGCGCCCTGGTGTCGTTATTGGAAAAAAGGGAACGGGCATTGATTCTCTTCGCGCCGAAGTTCAAAAATTAACCACGAACGAAGTATTTCTAAGCATTCAAGAAATTCGCAAACCCGATGTGGACGCACAATTAGTGGCCGAAAACATCGCGATGCAATTAGAAAAACGTATTTCTTGGCGCCGGGCTTTGAAAAAAGCCATCGCAGCTGCCATCAAAGGCGGAGTTCTTGGGGTCAAAGTTCGCGTATCAGGTCGCTTGGACGGAGCAGAAATCGCGCGTTCAGAATGGTATAACGAAAAATCAGTTCCCCTGCATACATTGCGTGCGGACATTGATTACGGAACAGCAGAAGCATTAACAACTTACGGAATTATCGGCGTAAAAACCTGGATCTATAAAGGTGATGTGCTGACAGCTCGCGAGGTCGAGGAGGCTCAACGTGTTAAGTCCTAAAAGAGTAAAATACAGAAAACAATTCGTGGGTCGTGCCCGCGGATTTGCAAGACGCGGCAGCAACATCGATTTCGGTGATTTTGCTTTGCAAGCCGTCGAAGAACATCGCATGACGGCCCGCCAATTAGAGGCAGCTCGAATTTCGATTTCTAGAAGCATCAAACGCGGTGGTAAAATTTGGTGCCGAGTGTTCCCACATACTCCGGTCACAAAAAAAGCAGCTGAAACTCGAATGGGTTCTGGAAAAGGAAATCCCGAGTTCTGGGTCTGCAAAATTTTGCCAGGAAGAATTCTTTTTGAAATGAACGGTGTCACACGCGAACAGGCTTCAGAAGCCTTCCGATTGGCCTCGCATAAATTGCCCTTTAAAACCAAATTCATAGCCCGAGAGTAGAAGATGAAACAAAGTGAGATTAAAGATTTATCCATAGCTGAATTAAGAAAAAAAAGTGTCGAACTAGACGCCGAACTTTTTCAAAATAAAATGAAAAACCGTTTGGGTCGTTTGGCGAATCCTTTGGAAATTCGATTTATCAGAAAAGACATTGCCCGCTTGAATACAGCTCTAAGCGTAGCCAGAGCAGGCGTGGTAAGAACAGGAAAAGGTGCCAAATGAGTGATGTAACAGCAGCCGCTCGCGGACGAAAAATTGAAGTTGAAGGCGAAGTGATCAGTTCAAAAATGAACAAAACCATTGCGGTTTTGGTGAACCGAACCATTCGTCATAAGAAATATGGAAAATACGTAAAAAAAGCATCGGTATTTAAAGCACACGACGAAAAAAATACGGCCAAAGAAGGCGATCGCGTAATTATTCGCGAATCGAAGCCGATTAGCCGCACCAAACGTTGGGTTCTTGAAAAAGTTTTGGACATTCACAAATAGAGCTAGTTGAAAGAAAAGATAGGTTAGGTAATTTATGATTCAAATGCAGACACGATTAAACGTAGCAGATAACTCTGGTGCCAAAGAAGTTATGTGTATCAAAGTTTTGGGCGGATCGAAAAAACGATACGCACAAATCGGCGATATCATCATTGTTTCCATCAAAGATTCTTTGCCGAATTCGAAAGTTAAAAAAGGCGAAGTGGCCAAAGCTGTGGTGGTGCGAACCATTCACAAATTGCGCCGCGCCGATGGTTCTTACATTCGTTTCGACGATAATTCTGCAGTTTTAATCAATGCGGCAAAAGAACCAATTGGAACTCGTATCTTTGGGCCTGTTGCCCGAGAATTGCGAGCCAAACAATTCGTTAAAATCATCTCGCTTGCTCCGGAGGTTTTATGAAAAAAGAGGAAACAAAAGCAGTTCACCAGAATCGTTTGAAAAAACAATATGCGGAACAAATCGTTCCTGAATTGATGAAAAAGCATCAATACAAAAACGTGATGCAAGTTCCTAGTCTTGAAAAAATCATTATCAGCTGTTCGCCAGCCGGTGAAGCAGTGGCAAATCCAAAAGCTCTTCTAGGAGTAATGGATGAAATCACGGCGATTGCAGGACAAAAAGCAGTTGTGACGAAATCAAAAAAAGCGATTTCGAATTTTAAATTGCGTGCCGGTTTGCAAATCGGTGTGCGCGTGACTTTGCGCAAAGACCGTATGTGGTCTTTCTTCGATCGTCTGAATGCTTTGGCTTTGCCACGGGTTCGAGATTTTCGCGGATTGCCTCGCAAAGGTTTTGATGGTCGCGGTAATTACAATATGGGTTTGAAAGAACAAATTGTATTTCCCGAGATCAATTTTGATAAAGTTGAAAAAGTACGTGGAATGAACATCACTATCTGCACAACCGCAGGTAATGATGCAGAAGGATTGTCTTTATTAGAAGCTTTGGGAATGCCCTTTAGAAAGTAGGATTTATGGCTCGACTTGCGATGCGTGTGAAAAATGAACGAAAAAAAGTGATGGCGAAAAAATATTTTAAATTTCGTCAAACTTTGCGTGAAACAATTTCGAATGCAAAACTTCCTGACGAAGAAAGAATGGCAGCTAATATTAAGTTGCAGAAACTTCCTCGCAACACTTCGCATGTTCGCAATGCCACTCGATGCCAGATCACGGGACGTGCCCGAGGCAATTATCGTAAATTTGGACTTTGCAGAATTAAATTTAGAGAATTAGCGCTATTGGGTCGTTTGCCAGGCGTTACGAAAGCCAGCTGGTAAGGAGAAATATGGATTCAGTTGCACAATTTATTACAGAAATCAGAAACGGTTCCAAAGCCCGCTTAGAAAAAGTGGACACACCGAATTCGAAAATGCGCCAAGGGATCGCGCAAATTTTGGCTGACGAAGGTTGCATCCGCAGCTTCAAAGTGGCCAAAGATTCCAAACAGGGAATTATGCGAATTTATTTGAAATACAACGAAGACGGAACGTCGACGATTTCAAATCTACTGCGCATCAGTCGCCCGGGTCGTCGTTTGTATATTAAAAAAGAACAAATTCCGATCGTGCGATCGGGACTTGGTTTTGCGATTTTAAGCACTAGTAAAGGCATCATGAGCGGAAGAAAAGCCACCGAAGCAAAATTGGGCGGCGAACTTTTGTGCACGGTCTGGTAACAAGGAAACAGAGGAAAATATGTCTCGCGTAGGTAAGGCTCCGATTTTAATAGATGAAAAAACCAAAGCAGTCATTGGTGCCAATGATATCACGGTTACCAACGGCAAAAACCAAATGAAGGTTGCCCTGGGAACCCAAGTGAAAGTGGCTGTCGAAGGCAATCGCATTGTGTTGACACGAATCAGTGAAGACAAAAAAACCCGAGCCTTGCATGGATTATACCGAGCATTGGTTCAAAACGCCGTAACCGGAGTTTCGAAGGGTTTCACCCGAGTATTAGAATTACACGGAGTGGGATATCGAGCCAACGTTCAAGGTAAAAAATTAGAATTGTCATTGGGTTTCAGCCATCCCATTCATTTCGAAATTCCTGAAGGAATCGAAATCAAAGTGGAAAAACAAACCACTATTTCTGTTGCCGGTGCAAACCGCGCAATCGTGGGACAAGTGGCAGCAAAAATCCGATCGTTCCGACCGCCAGAACCCTATTTGGGCAAAGGCGTTCGTTACCAAGGTGAACATATCCGTCGTAAAGCCGGTAAATCAGCCAGTAAGTAGCCTGCGGCTACTTACTCTGTTTGAGGAAAATCTGCTTTGCAGATTTTCTTTTGGTCTCAGAATTTGTTTTTGTTAATAAATGTAACTAGGAGTTTTTTGTATGATGAAGATTAAAGTAAAAAGAAGAACGGATGCGAAACGTGCTGGACGTTTGAAAAAGAAAATCCGTATTCGTAAAAAAGTAAATGGATCTCCCGAGCGCCCACGTTTGTGCGTGTTTCGCAGCTTGAACCATATTTATGCTCAAGTGATCGACGACACAACTGCGACAACTTTGGTTGCGGCTACGTCTTTGGATGGCGGCGAAAAACTTTCTGGAATGGATCAAGCAAAATTGGTTGGCAAAAAAGTTGCGGAAGCAGCACAGGCTAAACAAATTAAGAATGTCGTATTTGATCGCAATGGATTTATTTATCACGGCCGCGTAAAAGCGCTTGCTGATAGTGCCCGTGAATCTGGACTAAACTTTTAAGGAGACCGAGTGGAAAAATCGCCTAGTGAATTTGAAGAAAGAGTTGTCGCCATTAACCGTGTGGCCAAAGTTGTTAAAGGGGGACGCAGGTTCTCTTTCGCAGCCCTAGTGGTCATCGGTGACAAAGCAGGACACATCGGATTTGGAACCGGCAAAGCCGGGGAAGTTCCCGAGGCGATCGGTAAAGCGGGTCGTGCGGCGAAAAAATCCACCAAAGGTGTAAATATGCACGAAGGTCGAACCATTCCTCATGAAGTGATTGGAAAATTCGGCGCTGCTCGCGTGATTATGAAACCCGCTGCTCCGGGAACAGGAGTTATTGCCGGTGGTGCAGTTCGTGCAGTTTTAGAATCTGTCGGAGTTCGAGATATTTTAACTAAATGTATTGGAACAAGAAATCCGCACAATGCAGTTCGTGCGACGATTAATGGTTTAGAACAATTGAAAAAACTGCGAGAGGTTTAAGATGGCAAGCAAAGTATTTATCGTCACATTAAAAAGATCTTTGATCGGGTTTCCGCAAGACCAACGAGATGCGGCCCGTGTTTTAGGATTAAGAAAAATTGGGCAAAAAGCTGAAATTAAAGACAATCCAGCTTCGCGCGGAAATATTTTTAAACTTCAGCATATGCTGAGCGTCGAAGTTAAATAGTTATTAAGGCGAATCAGCGTTGCTGGTTTGGAAGGAGTTCAAATGAGTTTACTATCCACACTGAAACCGAATGATGGTTCCAGATTTTATAAAAAACGCGTCGGCCGTGGTATCGGATCGGGCATGGGCGGTTATTCAACCAAGGGCGGAAAAGGCCAAACGCAAAGATCGGGCGGAAGCATTCGCCGCGGTTTCGAGGGTGGTCAAACTCCCTTGCATCGTCGTTTGCCCAAATTCGGTTTTACCAACGCAGCTTTTGCGACTGTGTTCGAATGGGTTAATTTAGACCAATTGAACCAGCTTGAAGGCGAAGTGACTCCAGAAACTTTGATTAAGGCTGGTCTTATTCATAAACTTCCAGTTAAAATTTTGGGACGTGGCAAGCTTGAAAAAAAATTAACGGTCACTGCCAATGCCTTTTCGGATTCAGCTAAAACTGCGATCGAAAAAGCCGGCGGTAAAATTAATCTAATCGCACCACGTGAAAAATACGTAAGAAAATACCCAGCTAAAAAAGCTAAGGTTAAATCTTAGGTTGAACAAAAATGTATTTCATCACAGGCGGGATGTTTAAATGGCAACTGATAGTTCGGCAAAAAATAATTTAAAATCGCGGATTATTTTCACTTTAACAATGCTCGCAATTTACCGAATTGGTGTGCACATACCAACTCCTGGTGTCGACAGTTCAGCTGTAGCATCTTTCTTTCAATCGCAAAGCCGCGGAATTTTTGGATTGTTCAATACCTTTACCGGCGGGGCTTTGGCCCAGTTCAGCGTGTTTGCTTTGGGAATTATGCCTTACATTTCTGCTTCGATTATTTTCCAACTTTTAACTTCGGCTATTCCATTTTTAGAACAGCTGAAAAAAGAAGGCGAATCCGGTCGTAAAAAAATCACTCAATACACTCGTTATGCCACGATTGGCTTGGCCTTGATCCAAGGTTATGGAATCAGCACTTGGCTGATGAGTTCCACTGCCCAAGACGGCAGAGCCTTGGTAACCAGTGCTTATATTGCGTTTTTGCCATTTAAATTAGTGACTATCGTCACGCTGACTGCAGGAACTTGTTTTATTATGTGGTTGGGTGAACAAATTACAGAACGTGGAATCGGGAATGGATCCTCGTTGATCATCTTTACCGGTATTGCGGCTTCGATCCCTGCTGGTGCGCGAAATTTATTTGAATTAGTCAGCCAAGGTGAAATGAAATTTGCCGTAGTTTTAATTTTACTTCTGATTATGGTGGCGATTATTGCCGGCGTAATTTTTATCGAAGTTGCCCAACGAAAAATTCCTGTGCAGTATTCTCAGCGCAACACTGCGGGACCTCAGGCGATCTCAACTCCACAAAGTCATTTGCCCATCAAGATTAATTTTTCGGGTGTTATTCCGCCGATTTTTGCTTCCAGTTTATTGATGTTCCCGGCAACTATGGCGCAATTTATTCAGGCCCCATGGTTGAAGAGTTTGCAAGATTCATTGAACCCCAACGGAACTATTTTTAATATTTTATTTGTTTCATTGATCGTATTCTTTTCGTTTTTCTATACAGAAATCGTGTTTAATCCCACCGAAGTTTCTGACAATTTAAAAAAATACGGCGGATTTATTCCTGGCGTTCGCGCGGGAAAAAGCACTACGGATTTTATCCAAAAAGTTTTAGATCGCATCAACGTTTTGGGTTGTATTTATTTGTCAGTGGTTTGTATTTTACCCGGAATTTTGTCAGCTCAATTCAATGTTCCTTTTTATTTTGGTGGAACTAGCTTGCTGATTTTAGTGGGTGTGGCTTTGGATACTTCACAACAAATTCAGTCTTATTTATTAACGCAAAAATATGATTCCTTCTTAAAAGGAACCAAGATGAAAAGCAGAAGGGTTCAATTTTGAACCTGATTTTGTTTGGCCCCCCAGGTGTTGGCAAGGGAACTCAAGCCCAGAATTTGATAAAAAATTACAATATGCGGCAAATTTCAACCGGACATTTGCTTCGGAATGCCATTAAAAACCGCACTGAATTAGGGTTGCGGGTTGAAAAGACCCTTGCTGATGGGCAACTTGTGTCAGATGAAATCGTCGGCACCTTAGTTAAAGATGAAATTCAAAATCGACCCAATCTATGGATCTTGGATGGGTATCCTCGCACTATTTCTCAGGCCGAAACTTTGGAAGGTTTGCTGAGGCAAGTCCCCTCGAAGACGGACTTGGTGATTTCGATTTCTGCCAATGATGCAGAGCTTGTTCGCCGGCTTTCTGGACGACGAACTTGCTCGAAATGCGGAGCTGTTTTCCATATCGAGGATCAGCCTTCTCAAAAAGAGGGAATCTGTGACAAATGTGGTGGTGCCTTGATCATTCGACCTGATGATCAGAAGGATGTGATCACTCGCCGTTTGCAGGTCTATCGGGACAATACAGCACCTCTAGAAAAGTACTATGAAGCCAAGGGCGCCCTGCAAAGAGTAGATGGCAGCGGAAATCCCGAGCAGGTGTTTGGGCGGATTCAAGAATTGCTGCAAAAAAAGGGCTTGAAATGAGCTGGACACACCCCTTCTTTTCGGATAATTTCGTGAATCGTTTTTCAAATTTTAATCAGAGGGAATTTTAGTAATTAATTTAAAAAGCAAGAACTTTTTAAAAAGTTTTTGATAGGCAAGAGGAAGCAATGAAAGTCAGACCATCAGTAAAAAAAATCTGCAATAAGTGCAAGGTGATCAAACGTCGCGGCGTGATTCGTGTCATTTGCGAAAACAAAAAACATAAACAAAGGCAGGGCTAAAAAATGGCACGTCTTCTCGGAGTCGATTTACCTAGAAATAAACGGGTTGAAATCGCATTAACTTATATTTATGGAATCGGAATTTCTCGTTCAAAAGAAATTTGCAGCTTTGCTCAGATTCCTTCGACGCTACGAACCGATCAACTGACGGACGAACAAGTTGCAAAAATTCGAACCTACATCGAAGGCCGCATCAAAGTTGAAGGTGACCTGCGTCGTGAAATCGGATTGTCGATCAAGCGATTGATGGATCTGAATTGTTACCGTGGAATTCGTCACAAAAAAGGTTTGCCAGTTCGTGGACAGAACACTCGTTCGAATGCACGCACTCGTAAAGGTCCTAAAAAGACGGTCGCTAACAAGAAAAAAATTGTCTAAGGCTTAAGTAAAAAAGAAAGATTGGCATAATGGAAAAAATGGAAAAGAAAGCTCCGACCAAAAAGAAAGTGAAGAAAAACATTCCTCAGGGAAATTGTTTTATCCAAGCTGGATTTGGAAATATCATCATCACTATGACTGATCCCAACGGCGATACAGTTGCTTGGTCTTCAGCTGGACATTTGGGTTTCAAAGGCAGCCGAAAAGGAACTCCCTTCGCAGCACAAATGGCTGCCGAAGATGTTGCTAAAAAAGCTATGGAAGCCGGAATGAAATCTGTGGACGTTTTCTTGAAAGGTCCCGGCGCTGGCCGCGAACCTGCCATTCGTGCTTTGGCAACAACAGGACTACGTTTGTTAACTTTAAAAGACATTACCCCAGTTCCCCACAACGGATGCCGCCCACCAAAGCGTCGTCGGATCTAAAGGAGATATTCAGTGAGTCGTGTTTGTGATTCAGTTTGTAAGTTGTGCCGCCGCGAAAACGTTAAATTGTTTTTGAAAGGCGATCGTTGCTTAACAGATAAATGTGCATTTGAAAGACGTCCCTATCCCCCAGGTCAGCATGGCCAATCGCGAATTAAATTTTCCGATTTCGCTTTGCAGCTGCGAGAAAAACAGAAAACCAAAAGATGGTTCGGTTTATCGGAAAAACAATTCCGTAAGCATTTCGAATCCGCCGGTCGTTCCAAAGAATTAACAGGAACAGCATTGTTGCGAGAATTAGAAATCCGTTTGGACAATGTGGTTTATACTTTGGGCTTATCTTCGTCTCGACGTGAAGCGCGTCAGATGATTACTCACAACCATATTTTGGTAAACGGCAAACGTTGCAATATTCCCAGCATGCTTTTGAAAAAAGGCGATTCTGTCGAGGTTGTTGACGCGGCAAAAAACCATGTGCGTGTTTTAGGTGCAGCTCAGACCAAAAACCGACGTGCAGTGCCGAACTGGCTTGAACTCATAAGTGAACAATTTAAAGGCACAGTTAAAGATATGCCCCTTCGCGAAGAGATTTTAGTTCCCTCGGAAGAGAATATGATTGTTGAATATTATTCTAGATAAGTTTTTTAGCTATTAATAAAGACGGAGCGTAATGATGATGCAAGAACACTATTTTAAATTTTGGAGAGATCTAATCAAGCCTAAAGGTTTCGAGGTTGAGAAAGAATCTTCCAGACCCGACTACGCAAAATTCACAGTTCGCCCTTTGGAACGTGGATACGGAGTAACTTTGGGAAATTCTTTGCGAAGAATTTTGCTGAACTCGATGATGGGTTCTGCAGTCAGTGCGGTAAAAATTGATGGAGTATTGCACGAATTCACCACCATTCCAGGAGTTCTGGAAGATGTGACCGATATTATTTTGAACTTAAAAGAAGTGCGTTTCAGACAGTTTACGTCTGAGCCAATCACTTTAAGAATTTCTAAATCTGGTGCCGGTGTTGTGACTGCTGGGGATATTATCTCCAATGATCGCATCGAAATCCTGAATAAGAACCAGCACATTGCAACTTTAAGCGCGGACGGAAAATTCGAAGCAGAAATCGTGGTCAGTTTTGGCCGTGGTTATGCTCCTGCCGAAAGTCGTGACGAAAGTTTGCCAGTTGGTTTTATTGCCGTGGATGCTTTGCACAGTCCAATCAGACGCGTAAATTATAATGTTTCGAATGCTCGCGTTGGGCAAAGAACCGATTATGATGCTTTGATTTTAGAAGTTTGGACCGACAGTTCATTGCGCCCAGAAGATGCTGTGTCCTTGGCGTCTAAAATTATGAAAGAACAGCTGCAAATTTTCTTAAACTTCGACGAAGGCTTAGAACCCAGCGAAGAGAAAAAAGAATCCAGCCATCATCAATTAAACGACAATTTGTTTAGATCTGTGGATGATTTGGAATTATCAGTGCGTTCGGCAAACTGTTTGAAAAACGCCAGCATCCGTTACATCGGTGAATTGGTCGTTCGTTCCGAAGCAGAAATGTTGAAAACCAAAAATTTTGGTCGCAAATCATTGAATGAAATCAAAGAAATTTTAACTGAAATGGGACTTGGTTTGGGAATGAAGATCGACGGCTGGCCACCAGTTGGCTGGGATCCATCTATTCCACCACCACCCCGAAGAGAGCAGCAGTAATATGGCATCGCACAGAAGGCGCACACAGTATTTCGGAAGAAGCATCAAACCAAGACAAGCATTGATCCGCGGATTGGTGACTTCTTTGATTGAACACGGTCGCATCCGCACCACAGTTGAAAAAGCCAAAGAGCTTCGCCGTCATGTGGAAAAAGCAGTCACCTTGGCCAAAAAAGGTGATCTTGCGACCCGCAGATTATTAATTTCACGCATTCATAACGTCGATGCAGCTGCAACTTTGATCAATGATTTGGGTGTTCGTTTCAAAGATCGTCCAGGTGGTTACACTCGTGTGATTCGTTTGGAAAACCGCCCAGGAGATCGCGCTGAAATGGCCTTCATCGAATTCGTTGATTATGATTACAAGGTCAAAGAAGCCAAAGCTGGCAAATCGACAGGCAAATCGAAAGAAGACAAAGAAGCAAAAGCATTAGGCAAAGAAGAATTGAAAGCACAAAACTTGGCGAAAAAATTATCGCTGCGTAAAAAAGCTGAAAATTCGAAAAACCGCCGTAGAATGCAAGTGGCTTCACGACGAGAAAATCGAGCTTAAGTATTTTGAATCCGCATACAAAGGCACTGACCGTTCTGATTGGAACTTTAGGTGCCTTTTTTATTTTGTGGCTGGTGATTTTTTCTGGTTCATCTAGTCGTAATTCTGCAGCTCCACGTGAAAAGCTAGTTTTAAAGCAAACAAGCTTAAAACAATTCTTATCTGCAAGTGATTTGCGCAAATACAATCCGCAAACATTCAGTTTTGAAAAATCAGCAGACTTAAAATTTTCCAATGGAATTCAAAATCTGCAACAGGAAATCCAAAGTATCAAAGGCAATTTAATGGTTCATTTTTGGGCTTCGTGGTGCGCACCTTGCCTAAGTGAACTGCCCCAGTTTGCTAAACTGGCCAAAATTTTTGCAGCAAAAGGCAAACCCATTGCGATTATTTTAATTTCTGCCGACAGTCAGGAAAAAGATATTCACACGATGCTCAAATCCTTTCCAGAATTAGTATCATCATCAGTGCAAATTTTTTGGGAGCCACCACCATTTCCCACTATGAACCTTTGGTCCATCAATCAACTTCCAGAAACTTATTTTTTTTCAAATGAAAAAATAGTTCTGCACAAAGTTTCCGGTGCAATCGACTGGTTAAGTGCGGAAAATCAATCCGAATTGGATAAAATTTTTCAGTAACCAATTGTTTTTCTAATATCAGACATTTCATTTACCAGCAGAGTCATTCCAGTTTTAAAATGACGTCCTAACGATAGATTTAATATAAGCAGGGTTCAAAAGTTTGTATCGGGGGGGGGGAAATGAACTATTT
>JBBQHD010000050.1:0-19385 GCA_038323665.1 Bdellovibrionales bacterium | reverse complement strand
AACCCTAAAAAGAATACTGGTGATTGCGACATGGGTGGCCTCCTATTGTTTAAGTTGTGCTACGAACCGTGGCCCTCTTATGGAGTTAGCCAGTACTCGGTGGCAAGGGACGGTCATCCATGTCTTCTTTTTTGAGCCACTGCATAAGACTGGCTGTAGCCTTTTTTAATTTTATTTTTCTGTCTGAATAAGTTTTCTTATTTAAATTCGCTTACAAATGCTGGGCTTCTTTTTCAATTATGCTTAATCTGTATTCCTATTGCTGCTCTTTTTTAAACTTCGTGGATGAATAGGTTTGCGTTGAAGCGGATTTGGGGGCCGTAGATTCCTTCTTTGGATCTTTCGCCTAGGGCTAGGCCCATTACTGGGACTGCGTCGCTGGGTAGTTTTAGGACTTTTTTTAGTCTTTTGGAATCGTAGCCTTCCATTGGGCAGGAATCGAATCCGTAGGCTCGGGCTGCTAACATTAAATTTTCGCAGGCTAGGGCTGTGCTTTTTACTGCCCAGATTTGTAAATCACTTTTGCTTGTGCATTCGCGTGGTGTTGGTTTGAACAGTCCCATTGTGCTTAGTAGAATTTTTTTTAAGAAACCTAGGATTCCAAAAAAACCTATTGTGTAGGCCAGGGGAACAATTTTTTTATAATAATCGAATACCAGTTGTGGGCTTTGTGGCATTTCGCCCAAAGTTTTTAACATGATCTGCGCATTTCTTTTCCAAGTTTTAGTGCGTGCCACCGCGATGACAAATTCAGTAGATGTTTTGATCGCTTGTTGATCCAAAAATATTGGGATTAATTTTATTTTCATGTCTGCATTTCTGATCCAGTAGAATTCCCAGGGCTGCAAATTGGAAGAATTTGGTGCCAAAAGTGCGGCGGCAAATATTCGGTTCATAATTTCTGGTGGAATTTTCTTGTCTGTAAATTTGCGCACCGATCGTCTGGAAAAAATAACCTTGTCAAATTCTTCGGCATTGATCGGGGGTGCAATCGCGCTTGGGTCACGGTAAGGGTGGGCGAAAATTTCGTTTAAAATATTGGACACAATCGCCTCCTTGATTGGAAAAACATTTGCACGTAATAAAATTTATCTCAATTTATTTAATTATGCTGCTGTAGAATCCGATCGGTGTTGTGAATAGGCGTGCAGCATATCTTTTAAACCCGAAAAAGTGCCCTCGGAGGTTTCGACAAAATTAAGTCTGCGGGGCTGTGCATAGTCGCCGACAATTTTTGCCTTTAGGGTTACTTTCTTTTTTTCTGGATCTGTTTCCAAATGGTTGACAAAGATTAAATCAAATTGTTCTTTGCGGAATTCCAAGGGAATCTCATCCACCAATAAGGTTCCGCCCAGCGAGATATCTTTTGAATAGGTTCGGAATGCCCGGCCTTCTTTTCGAAGTAAAATGACTTCGATTTTCATAGCGTGACGTTGATTGGTTCTGCGATCGACCAGGGATTTTTTACCCAAATTAATTTTTCGTGCTTTTCCATCTTGCAGTTTTAATTCATCGCCGGAAAAATCAACGGGTTCGTGCATTTTTTCATACCTAGCGCTGCTGTTGCTGTTGTCTAATTTTACTCGAGTAAAAATTCCGGTTCTTTCGTCAATGCTTCCTGTGCTGCTTTTGCTGTGACTGCGCGAATGGGATGGCTCGGCGGGGGGACGTTGAAATGGATGGGATTGATCTTGTAAAACTACGGAAAGTTTGCGCCAATCTTTCCAACCCGGAGTCCACAAATAATAACGGTCATGAAATTCGCTCGACAAATTTAAAACCCATTCCTGCACGGTGGCCAGGGCCAAGTAAGCGGTTTTATGCTTATTGCGTTTATCAAAAATAATCCAATGTGATTGGAATTTTTCCAAAGCAGCACCCCCTGAGACTTTTAGTTTCACCGAAACTGTCGAAATACTAAATGTAAATTTTAAAAGCGTGTTAATGTGAGGCGATTTTGTGTCTTTATGAGACAGGTAGATCCCATGGCGTCTTCAGCTCACAGCAGAAATATCTTTACATTACTTATTAATTATATTATTAATAAGTAATGTGGAATGTCCAGATATCGCGTTCTGCCGATAAAGAGTTGAAAAAAGCGCCCCTGCATATCCGGGATGCTTTTGATGCCTGGAAAAACCTGATCGAACATTATGGACCACAGGGAGTTCAATCCATGAATGGCTATTGGGATCATGCTTTGAAAGGCGAATGGACGGGGGCACGAGCTTCGTCGTTGAATATTCAGTGGCGGGTTATTTATATGATCGAAAACAAATTGGTAAGTGTTTTGGTTTTAAAAATTACGCCTCATGATTATAGGAGAAAATAATGAAACAAGGTAAAAATGTAAAAGCAAGTTTGCTTGAAGAATTTGTGCCAGCAAAAAAGTATGGAAAACTAACGCCTGGAAAAGCACTTAAAATTTATAGAGAACTGCAGGGTCTGACCCAAGCAGAATTGTCTAAAAAAACTGGTTTGGCTCAATCAACGCTTTCGTCATTGGAAAATGATTCGATTACTTTGGGAATAGATCGGGCCAAGACTTTGGCTCGCGCTTTGAAAATTCATCCAGCTGTTTTGGCATTTGCGGACTGGCCCATTCCATTTGCTGCCTGATTGCGCGCGAATTAGCCAGGGATACATCCATTTGGCTTTCATGTAATACATTGTAATTCAACGTATTTCGTCGTATTATCATTTCATCCAGGAGGTCGGCGTGTCTCGTAAGCAAGGCGTTTCATTAAGGATTGATGAAGATAAAATTGAACAGCTGGATTCATTGGCCGAAGCAACGCAGCGGGATCGCTCATTCCTTATATCCGAAGCCATTGATAACTATTTAGAAGTTCAAAAATGGCAAATTAAGCATATTAAGGCCGCACTTAAACAGGCGGACAGCAAAGTGTTTGCAACCGAAAACGATCTTAATAAAATACTGAACAAATGATCATAGTTAAAATCAAGTGGACAAAAATTGCTGTCCAGGATCTTGAGTGCATCTTTGATTTTATAACCGAAATAGAACATAAACCAGACGCAGCCCGAAGAATGATTAAAAGGATCATTGATGGGGTTGGGCAAATTAAAAGTTTTCCTGAATGTGGAAGACTTGGGCGCGTTAAGGGAACGCGCGAACTGGTGGTTGTGACAACCCCGTTCATTATTGTTTACAGGATTAACAAAAACCAATTAGAAATACTGACGGTATTGCATCACGCGCGAAAATGGGAATAACTAGTTTTTTCGTTTAATATTTCAAAGGGGGCCGGCATTTCTTTTTATATCCGAAGTTTAATTTTTTTAATTTGCACTTCCACTTGTTTTGCTCGGGTCGAAGTTGCTTTTATCGAAATCCGCGGTGCAGATGGTAAAATTATAGAATTAGAAGTGGGCTCAAAATTTTCACATGTTGCCATATCTTATCGTGGCCGATGGTTGCACACCCATCCATACCGCGGGGTTGAACTTGCTACGCAAAAAACTTTGCAAGAAATGGGTCGCATCGCCAGCACGATTCTAATTCCCGATCACGCCGAGCCCGATGACGCGTTCGTAAATTCTATTTTGGGAACGCCTTATGAAACCCAATACTCATGGGAATCGAATCGATATTACTGTTCGAAACTAATCGCAAAAATTTTAGATCTGCGTCCTGCGCCCATGAACTTCAATGCTGCGGCCTGGCCCGCTTATTTTAAAAGATACAACGGCTTGCTGGGGATTTCTCCACAAGGGGTGTTTAATCAGCTGGTGCAAAAAGGCTATTCTGCGCGAAGTATTCCATAAATCTTATCGAATTTGTTAGTCGTGTTTGCGTCCCAAAATCGCATCCGTAGCCCTGGCCATCAGCGTTTTGAAATGCGCAAATGGCTGTGGCGATTCCGTTCCGATCACCACACAAAAACCCTCCAACATAGAATGCAAGGTCATGGCCAGTTCCGACACTGTGGAACCAGCGCCGAGTTTGAACTGATTTTTTTCCAAAGCCTTATACAATAATAACGAAATTCTTTCGCGCGCAACTTTGCGGCGTTCAAAATTTGTTTTGGCCGAAGCCTCGGACACCGTTGCTGTGTGGTAGTAATAAATCCAAATCGAAAAATACTGGGGCCTATTTTGCACCCAATTCATGGTTGAGTTCATATAACTTTCCAGCGCTTTCAGCGGATTGTCCTTATGCTGATCCGGCAGTTCGAGTGCCACGCGTTTCATGTCCAGCAAAACTTCTTGCACGACAGCCTCGAACAATTGATCGAAGTCACGGAAGTAATATTTAAAGTGTGGTGGTTTAACACCTGCTTCGGCTGCGATTTCGTTCATGCGCGTGTTGGCGATGCCATTTTTGGCAAAACATTTCATCGCGGCCCGCACGATTTCTTCGCGGTGATTTGCGGGGCGCGGGGCTGGGGTTTTAGTGCGTCGCGACTTCGTCATTTTGCAATTATAGACGAACCCAGCATTTGTTTAAACAAAAATCCGCTTAAAAGTAAAGAATAATTTACATAAAGATAAATATATATTGAATTTAATTAAAAGTAATCATAATTAAGTTTCAAGAAAAGTTTTAACAAACAACCCAACGAAAGGTTATTTATGAATCGCAATCTGAACGTTCTAATAGGCGCAGCCCTGGCTGCTGTTTTTACCATCGGCTGCTCGGTCCGCAGCAATTCTAAGGACTCGGGTGGTCCTCCGGCCACAAAACCGCTTTTTGAAACCAAGGCCAACACCCCCGCGGTGCAACCACTTGTCGTTTCAAATGAGAAAACACATGTGCACGACATGACGGTATCGAATTTAAATTCAGGAACTGTATCAAGTCTGTTTACCGGCGAAGCAAATCTTGATCAGTGTTTCGCATTAGAGTTTATCAGCAACGCCACATCGGATTGCTCGACGCTAAATTTTTTCGCGATCTTTCAGCTCGAGCGTCTGCAGAATGAAAAGGTGATCGACTCGCATTTGATCGACTACGGTCGCACATTTTGTGTGAAGGCTGGCGACAAATATCAGATCCGAGCAAGTCTGACCAACACTGGAAAGTGTGAATACTACTCGGTGGAATTCGCCGTTCGAGCAAAAAACTAAAGCAAGGAGAAAAAACAAATGAAAAATCAAATCAAAATCAAATTAGCACTTATTCTAATCGCCCCTGCATTTATGGTTGCCTGCGGAAGCATGGGTGTTCGCGATATTAAAAAAGACGAAGTTGCGAAAATCAAATCGGCCGCTGTTGTCGGAATCACGATCGAACAAGCAGCTTCATCGAGTATTTCCCTGGACGCAGGCAAAGTCTCGGGCGAAGCCGGCGGAAGCATCATCGGCAAACAGGAAAGTTACGCAGAAGATTTATTTGTCACCTTAAGCGAAAATCTGAAACGCAATTTGGGTTGGAAAATGTCGGATACAAAATCTTTGGTGAATCAACCGGGATATTTGAAAGCCTACAAGTCAACCATGGAAGGTTGGCAAAATAAAATGCCAGTCGCCTCGGGTTATTTCCGTGTCACTGCGAAATCGGTGATGGATGCAGATGCGATTCGGATCTTGAAACCCGAGGGACGTGAAATACTTATGAAGGAACTGAAAGTAGACGCCTTGGTTGTGGCCGTGATCAATCTTTCGAACGAGATTCCGACTTTGGGAATCGGCAGTCATTATCCTTACGCGACAGTTAGTTTCCAAGTTTATTCTCGTGGACAAGAAAATCCCATTTGGTTTGATGGTCAAGTCCTTGGCGAAAAATCCAAAGTTTCCTCTGGGAAAACAGCCTTCTTTGACGAATCCATTTTGGTTCGCGAAGGGGCAATGTCTGCAAAAGATGCTTTTACAAAAATTAAATTTTAGTTATCAGGATCTGTCAGTTGCAAATGACTTTGTAATTCCAAAAGGGTCTTGGGCGTCTGTCCCCAGGCCTTTAAAAATTCCCGGTCAGTGCGCGAACGATAAACTTCACCGATTGATTTCATGGAATAAACTTCGGTGTATCTTTGGAAGTATGGACTTACAATGGATCGAAAATTGTAGGGAAATCTTGGCATGCCTCGACGCTCAAGAAACTCTAACTGTTGCCAATCCAGAACTTGGAAAATTCCCGAAGACGTTCCCGCGCGACCAGACCAATTGCTTTCAACTGTGACTGCCAGATTGCGATTTTCTTCCAGGCGCTGCATGGCATCGCTTTCTGTCAGACCAAGTTGAATAAGATTTTTCACCAATTCGTGGTAAGTGGTCAGCAACAAATCATCGACTTTTTCGTTTGGCATTCGTGGATCGCCTAGAACTTCGTAGCTTTGATTCCGACTTAGGAATGATTCAAGACTTTGGGAATCTTCCACGTAACTCGTATACATCCTGGACTGATCTTTTGAACTGAAGTGAAAATAATGTTCCGACGGAAAACTGTGAGCCGTGAATTGCGCGTCGCGGATTTCGAAAAAACGATGCTGGCGCCTGGCCATATCCCGAACCTGCATAAAGTTTCCGTTAGAATCCTCAAGGTAAAGAACTTGCATTTTCAAATTCAAAATATCTTTGCGAATTTCAACAATGAGATTTTCAGCGGGCTTTTTCATTACTGTTTCCAGCAATGTGGTCAGCTTTACAACCAGCTTGGGTGGTCCATCGGGCATGGGTAAAACAGTCATGCCATAGCTGGGGCCCGTATAAAGTTTGATGTGAGATGAATCCAATCCGTAGGAAAAAATATGGCAGTCATTCAAATCAAATCCCGCGATCAAAGCTTCTCGCACAGCCTGCTGAAGTGCTTGCAGCAAAACAATTTGAAAACTGGATTCCGAAATTTGCGCGGCTCGGCCCACTTCCCAAATGTGGGGAAATTTTTGTCGATCGATCGGGTGATTCAGATCGGCGGGGATGGACATTTTTCTGGCGCCGATTTGTCCGCGAACTAAAAAACCCGCAGCCAATTTAACTTCGACCAACGATCCACTTCTGCTGTAAGGAGTGCGCCGGTGTGGTGGCAAAGAACGAGGAAAAGTTTTGTTAGCCTCGGCCTGCGGAAGTTGGTGGATCAGTTCATAAAACACAATCTGACTTGGATCCAAAGTTTTGCTTTGATTCTGAAGTTCTGAAATACCTGATTCACTGACATAACCAATTTTGCGAAACAAATCGAACGTGAAGGCCTCATTGGCATCTAAAAGTGAATTTATACCTGGATTCTGTGCAAGCTCGGCCTGTGCTGGATCGATGTAATAAATGCTGTGATCTTGTAAAGATCCACTTAGTCTTCGGTCGAAGCCAAGTGGTTCCGGCGACCAGCCCATTTCCACACGCACAGCCCGAGTTGGATGATTATTTTCGGCAATGGTAACGAGAGCCTTACGAAAATCCGGCTGACCCATATAGTCCCAGGCATAAAGTTTCGAGGGCTGCGTATTGTGTGGTGGCCGCGTATTCGAGGGAAAAAGCTTTCCGCAAACAGACGCTGCAGAACCAAAAGATGAGTAAAACGAAATAGCGCTGACAACTGGGAAAAGAATCAACACTAGACGAAGTTTAAAATGTTTTTGATATTTTACCATTCGATGATGACTTCAATTTTCAGCGGTTTGGCCAGCAGTGAATCTTTCGATCCGCGATAATTCCAAATTCCGCTGACTTGATTTTTGGAAATATCATTTTTATATGATCCAAGAATATACTCCAAGCGATCTGCTGGATGTTCTTTAAAATTCACATACAAATATAATTTCGATAAAAAACTATCTTTAATGTATTGAATAAATTGATTTTCATTTTCACCAAAATCAATAGTTTCTAATTCCCCTGGATTCACAGTTCGCGAGCCATCTGCTGGATAAATATAATCGCGTTGAAATCGCAGGCGAATCATTTCACGATCTGATTCAACGGCTTTCTCAATTAAATCAAAAGCCGAAGCCGATAAGCACATTGAATCAAGTCCACCCATTAAGATAATCTCTTCCGCATTGGGGGTTTTTTGCAATTGACCTGCTTTGGAAAATTGAAACTGCGTGGCTTGATCCGCGAAATGGTAATCCCTGACAGAAAAATCATCGTCATCAATTAAAAATATTCTGGGAATTCCAGCAAAACTTTTGTTGCGCAGATACCAAGCCGTTTCCGCCTGCCTAGAATGTTCTTGATGAGTAACGATAATAAATTGTTTAAACAAATTATTATTCGATATTTTTAGATCAAGATTTTTTGACTCGGCACTAGCAGACTGAATTAAATTCCGAGCAGAAAGATCCCTTAAAACATAAGGTGCTTGAGCATTTTCGCGAATGATCGTTTCTTTTAATTTAACACTGACTTGAGCATAAGAAGGCTGAGTAACGAAATTCGTCAGCAGGACAATAGTCATTACTCTGAGAATAGATTTGATTTGGGCAATTTGAAGCTTGCTGATCATCTGCAATAATTATCGCAGACCAAAAATTAGAGCAATTCAAAAGCCAGATCTGTTTTGTTTGGGAAACTTTTACAACTATGGTCATCGCATGCTTGCGAAACACGAGCAGTAGTTTCTTGAAGGTGAGCCAGTTCGACGGTCCATCCGGGAATACTTACAATGATGCTTTAAATTTTCGATTTTTACAATTTGAATATATATGTTTACAAAACATATATATTCAGGTAGATTTGTTTTTAGAGTGAAGGCGACAGAATATCTTATAAATGAAAAGTTCGAGATCAATGCGCGTTATTACGTTTCTCTGACTGCCTTGCGTGTTGCCAAAAGTTCCAAATTCCCTGCAGGAATTAAGGTTAAATATGTTTTGATTGATGCTGAAGGAGAGTTTGCAAGGCTGCTGGTCGACAACCACCAACCCTTCGGATTCCATATTCACACGCAGCTGCCGGAAGACCATTCGATTCGCGAAGTTCTTCATGGAGTCGATTACAATGAAGCGCTACAAATATTTTTGAAAGAAGTGGAAAGGATTGTGGGACTATGAAAAAAAATAAAGTTTTGACCGTCAAATTCCAAAGCTGGGAAGATTTTAAAGGCAAAGTAACGAAGGCCTTCAAAGAACAGAAGAAAAGTGTGACCCCTTCGGCAACGGTGGTCTTTAGTTCCGTGACTGAATTTCAGAAATTTATGACCGAGCAAAAGCTTGTGATTTTGATCTTTATCGCCAATCGAAAACCGCCATCCATTTATCAACTTGCACAATGGGTTGATCGCGATCTTGCTAATGTTCAGCGAGATTGTGTAGCTCTTGCCGCACATGGATTTATAAAAATAACCGAGACAGGCAACAACAAAAAATCAAAAATCCCTCGCCTAGCATTTGACTACATGAAAATTATTGTGCAAATGCCCAGTGTCATCTACAGCCACGATCTTCACGAAGCCGCCTGATCGCAGTTACCGGCTAATCACTTGCGGGATCGAACTAAGTAATTTTTTTGTGTATTCGGTTTCGGGGTGGGTGAATATTTTGTCGGCGGTATTAAGTTCCAGAATTTCGCCTTGATACATCACGCCGATTCTTTGGCACAGATGGCGCACGACGCGCAGATCGTGCGAGATAAATAGGAAAGTTAAATTTAGTTTTGTTTGCAGATCTTCAAACAAATTTAAAATCTGTGCTTGGATGGAAACATCCAGTGCGCTGACGGGTTCGTCGCAGACTAAAAAACTGGGTTCCAGCATCAGTGCCCGGGCGATGCCGATTCTTTGTCTTTGCCCGCCGGAAAATTCGTGGGGGAAACGACTTAAATAATCTTTTTTTAATCCCACCAGATCCAATAAATACTCGATGCGATCCTGGGCGGTTTTTTTCTGGATGGATTTTTTATGAATGGCAAAAGGTTCTTGCAAGATATCTTGGACCGTCATTCGGGGATTCAGACTGGCATAGGGATCTTGAAAAACAATTTGCGCATGCCTGCGAAAATCTTTTAATTCACTGCGGTTCATTTCTAGAATATTTTTTTCATCAAATAAAACTTTGCCGGCATCGGGTTCGATCAGTCGCAATGCACAGCGGGCAAGTGTGGATTTTCCCGATCCCGATTCGCCAACAATGCCAAGATTTTCGCCTTTTAATATCTGCAGCGAAACATTGTTAACGGCGGTATGCTGGGAAAATCTTTTGGTCAGGTTTTCTATTTTTAATAATGCACTCATGCTGATTGCTCGGATTTTATTGGAAAGTGGCAGCGCACTTGATGCTGACCTTGGCGCGCACTTAAATTCGGTAAATTCTGACAAGCATTTTGTGCGAAATCACAGCGGTTTTGAAATGCACAACCTGATGGAAATTGCCCAAGTTGGGGAACCGATCCGCGAATGGCTTTTAGTCGATCTTTTTTTTGAGTTCCCGGAATGGATTCGATCAATCCGAAAGTATAGGGATGCATTGGAGAATAAAAAATATCCGTAGTCAGACCTTGTTCCACAATTTTTCCACCATACATAATGGCCGTATTTTTACAGTTTTCCGAAATGACGCCCAAGTCATGGGAAATAAATAGCACACTTAATTTGCGAGCACTTTGAATATCGCGCAGTAATTTTAAAATTTGTGCTTGGATCGTTACATCCAGCGCCGTGGTTGGTTCATCGGCCAACAGCAATTCTGGTTCGCCCAGCAAAGCAATGGCGATCATCACGCGTTGGCGCATTCCACCTGAAAATTGATGGGGATAATTTTTCAATCGTTCTTCGCCATTGGGAATTCCAACTTGTTTTAGAATTTCCACAACGCGCTGGTGTTTTTCTTTTTTACTTAATTCTGGAAAATGTTGATCTAAAACTTCAGTCAATTGAGTTTGAACCGTTAACACAGGATTTAATGCTGTCATTGGTTCTTGAAAAATTTGTGCAATTTGTTTGCCGCGCACTTTTTGCATTTCTTTTGGTGATAAGTCCAAAAGGTTTTTCCCTTTCCAAAGAATTTTTCCACTTTCGATTTTTCCGGGTTTTTGAATTAGTTGTAAAATCGCAAGGGCAGTCAAAGATTTCCCCGAACCTGATTCGCCAACCAAACCCAAGGTTTCGCCGGTTTCGATTTTTAACGAAACTTCATTCAGCGCATGGGCTGCGCCATTTTCGGTGGGAAAACTGACAACTAAATTTTCGATTTCTAGCAACGACATCATCTATAAGTTTAAAGCTTTGTAATTTTAATGACTACTTTATTTTGTGAATTACATCGATCAGGTCTGTGATGTTTTCTAGAAATGCTGCTGGATTATAAACCAGTAATTCTGCGGTCGAGGAATAACCATACTGGACGGCAATCGCAGGAACACCTGCTGCTTGGGCCGACATCATATCTGGAATTCCGTCGCCGACCATTACAGCTTCATCGGGGCGTAAATTTAAATCAGATAAAATATTTTTCAAGGCCAAGGGACTGGGCTTTCGTTCGGGATAAGTGTCGGCGCCGACAATGTGGCTCCAATCCAATTCCATCAGGCCCAATTCTTTGAGCAATTCCCGGGCAGGCACTTCCGGTTTATTGGTGATCAAGGCAATGGGTCCATTCCATTTTTTTAAAGTATCAAAAGTTCCAGGAAAAAGGTGAGTCGTGTTGAATTTTTCGCGAGCATAAATTTCAATAAATTTTGTCTCGATGGCGGCTGATCTTTCTTCTGATCCTTCGAAAACCCCGCGGATTAGATTGCGCAAGCCCCCGCCAATTTTTTTTCGAATATGAGAATCCGGCCATGACGGTAAATTAAAAAAAGCCAAAGTTTTATGAACCGACTGACAAATATCGTGGGCCGAATCAATCAGCGTTCCATCTAAATCAAAACAAATAATTTTGGTTTTCATAAGTTGAGCTTACCTAGCATACTTTCGTCGCAACGGATTCCAAAAAACTTTGCACTGGTGGAATATAATCATCGGGGAAATCTTTTAAACCCTTTAAATGTTTTGCCTGGGGTAAGCTTAATTTGCGCCAAGCCAGTTGTTTGTGCGGTTCAAAAGCACGGTCGATTTGTTCAGCGGAAATCAGTTCGTCTTTCCAACCGCGAATCGACAGCAAGGGAAATCCATCTGGAAACTCATTTAGATGATCGTGTAAATCACTGTGGAATTTAGGGCTCCATAAAAATCCCCAAAATGGGCTGCTGATCAAATTCATCCAGTCGCGAGGCATCGTTTTTCGTTCGCGCAGAATATTAACCGTGGATTGCAGAAAAATTCCTGAAGGCCCACTGTCGCAAATCATGGCTTTGATATCGCCAAAATTTCTTCGGGCCATTGCTTCCATCGCGCTGGCGCAAGGATTGGAAAAAGCATAAACAATTTTTTGCCCAGGAACTTCGTTCATCATTTTTTCTATTTGATCGGCATAGTCATGTTTCAAGCCAAAATGTCCGCTGCTGGAAAATTTCAGCTGCAAAAAAGACTTAGGCGTATTGAAGGTAAAGGAAAAGCAATCAAAACCAAGGCCTAAACATAAATCGCGGTGCCGCCTTAAGGCCCGGCGATTGCCATCATAAAAATGCACAAAAAAAATAATTTCTTGGTATTTTTTATTTTTCGCCTTGGCATATTCTCCGTCTAAAGAATATTTTTTTTCCTTCATACCTGATCCGAAAGTCGTTTCAGCACTGCACTGGCTAATTGAGTATTTTCCATTGCGGTTTCTTCCAAGGCGGTCAGCGCGGTTGCTGTAACTGCATCTGCATCAATGCCGTGGTAGTGATAAATTTCACTGGGTCTGCCGCATTTAGAATGTTTGCGAACCGCACAAGCGAATTGTTTTACACCCAGGATCGAACCAATATTATCCAGCAAACCAGCTTCGCCATCGTGAACACTGACAATCGGAATTCGTCGTCCCGAAACAGTCACCCAGTCCGCAGGCGACTGGGCATTTAAATCACTTAGAATTAAATTGCTGTTAATCCCAAGACCGGTTTTTAAATACTCATAATTATTAGCATGACCTAAAATCCCACACAGCAAATCAGGCGAAGTCACCACATACACATTGGCGTAAATGCCTTTTGCTAGTAATTTTTCTGAAGCCTGAATGGCTTCGGTCGTAGGTGATCCCATCGAGAAAATATTCACCACATTTTCGCCAGGTCTGTAATCGGTCTGACCCTGATAATGAATCAGCGCATAGGCTCCAGATAAAACTTCTTGGCGAATCACAGAAAAAATTTCCGCATCAGATTTGACTTCCGCATCGCCGGATTTAAACCGATCTTGTTTGCGCAAGTAATTTAAGAAATCCTTTTGTTCAGCCCCGCGGGTCACACAGCGAATTAAATTCCCGCTGCGGTCGGTATTTTCATACAAAAAATGTCTTTTCAAAGCATCGCAAAAAATCCAATCTAATTCTTGGCAGAAAAAAGGTTCCCAAGTGATTTGATTGGGGATTTGCAAATCTGATTTCCAGCCGTGTTGTGCACCCTCGGGGGAAAGCGTCACGCCAGACGGAGTTCCAACGCAGAAAAAACTTGAGCGCCAATACTGATTATAAAAATATTGATCCAAAGCGCGTTTGATAAAAAAGTCATAGACCGTCATCAATGGCGTCAGTGGAATTCCCAAAATATCGCGAATTTTTCCGAAAGATCCCACGCAGCTCATCACATTGCCTTCGGCAATATCAAAACGCAAAAATCGATCGGAAACTTCTTCGCCAGGAACTAGGTCGGGTTGTTTGGTGTCTTTGACTCCGTGTTCGGCTTCTAAATCTTCCACTGTTGGGGCGCCAAAAATTTTCCCATCCATTGCCGGATTTAAATTGGTCGAAGTTCCCACATCGGGGGCCATCGACATAAATAATTCTGCTGGTAATTTCCATTGATTTTCAAAATCATTGGCAGGCTTAGCATTGGCAATGCGAACCAGTTTTGCGGTCAACTGGCCCAACATCCACTGAGTGTGCGGATAACTGGCCATTTTTAAATTGATGTCCAAACTTTCTGGCAAACCAGCCAGTTCAATTTTTTTACTGAACAGTTCGCGGTTTTTTTCGCGCAACTTTTTTTCATCCAGTAAATCTTGATACAACTGATCGCCGCGTTTTTTCAAAAATTTTCCCTCGGCTGAAGTCGCCGAGAATCTTTCGAACAACTGATCACCAGTGATTTTTTGCGCGGCTTTTAGGGCCTGCATTTCATCTTCATTCGGCAGCGAAGAATGATTTCCAGAGGCCGCGGCCATTTTTAATCCCCAGCCCTTAATAGTGTGCGCAATGATCAAAGTCGGCTGACGCTTGATTCTGCGACTGTGCAGCAAGGCATTGGTTAAAATCTCGAAATCGTGGCCACCAAAATCCAAAAAGATGGATTTTAATTCCGACGATGCAACCGATTTTAAAAATTCTTTCAGGCTGGCATGTTCCTTTTGTAAAGTTTCTTTGAAAACTTCGGGATCTGAAATCAGCAGCAAAGTTTGCAATTCATAATCGGGAACTTCTTCTAGAAATTTTTTAAATTCAGCGCCGCCGGGTTTTTTAAAACAAGCTTCGCGCAATTTTCCGTGACGAACCTGAATGACTTCCCAACCATTGGCGATTTGGGTGCGTTCGATGCGGTCGCAGTCGTTGCCATTCATAATGCGTTTGTTGGTGATGCGATGTCCGTCCAAAGATTGTCGGTTGTAATCCACAATCCAAGTTAAATTTCCAATTTCGCGTTCAGCAAAATCAGGCATGGCCTCATACATCGAACCTTCGCGGTATTCGGAATCGCCCGAAATCGCCCAAAAATGTGCGTCGGGAACTTCGTATTTATGATCTTTGCAATAACGATAGGCCAGGGCCAAATATCCCGCCATAACAGGTGGAATTCCCACGGTGCCCGAAGGAAAAAAATGATGGTGATCGGCATCGTAAGCCGAATGATAAGATTGAAAAACCGGTTCACCGTTGTGGGAATATTTGCGCAAACCCATCATCGCGGTATTGGCTTCAGCCAAAGTTAATTTAGAAAAATCGGGTTTTAAGAATAAATCCATCAAATAGTTATAGGCATGATCAGCAGGCGATGCGTGCGGTTTATTGGCAATAAAATCAAAACCACCTTTGGCCACCAAATGAATGGCGCCCAAAATATGCAAGGCACTGGCCGATGCACTGGCGTGTCCACCAATTTTGGGATCACCTTTGTCTTTGTCGGTGCGGTGATTGGCTTGGAAAATCATTTGAGTTGCTAGGTAGTGCGCACGTCGCGCGATCGAATCTAAAACATCACGGTCTTTCAAAGGTGGCTCCTCTTGGATGGGATCCTTAAGCTAGCATAACTAGGACTCTAAAACAAAGTCCCAACGAATACGCACATTCCCATCCTCTTCGATCATGCCTTTTGGCGGGTTGGGAAACGGAGCAGCAGCCCGAAAGGCTTCGGTCGCGGCATCGTCCAAATCATGGATGCCGGATTCGCTTAAAACTTGGACTTTTACCAGCAAACCCTTTTCGTTCAAAATGATCATCAGTTTAGTAATATGATCTTGTTCAGATGCAATGCTGCGGCCTTTGGAAAATAAATTCGAAACCTTGTCTTTGACCAAGGGTTCCCAATGTTGGGCCAGCTGTTTGCGGATCCGATTATAGTAAGTATAGTATTTAAACTCTTTTGTGTTTAATAAAGTTTCTGTGCCATTGGGCACATTTTTTAGATAATCGTCGGTCTGCGAAGCAGCTGTTGTGCCAATGCTGGGTTTGGGTTTTTCAACTTGTTCATTTTCTGATTCGGCTTCGAAATCTTCTGCTTTTAAACCGCCCAACAGTTTATCCAAAGATTTTTGACCGGCTTTGCGTTGAACGGTCTTGGCAGGCGCTTTTGTTTGCGATTTTGCACCAACATCTGTTTTGGTATTTTGGAATTGACCAAAGTTTTTGACGACGGTTTCTTTTTTAACTTTTTGATCGCGAGCAGAAAGAAATTTTGCATCTTCCGATTTTTCAGTAGGACCTTTTTCATCCTGCTGAACAATTTGATCGGGCATCTTAGTCAAATCTTCTTTTTTCTGAGGTTCAAACTCAATGGTGACAGCTTGTGGGGCAAAGCTTTCCAGCGGTTTAGCTTTCAAAAATACAAGCATCGCCAGCACTATAATGTGCACTGCGAAAGAAACGATCATGGTATTTTTGAAACTTAGTTTTCGCACTGTTGCCTCAACTCATATATCGGACACTTCGAATCAGTATTTGAGACTAGTCGTTCAATAAAAAACCGGACCAACGTCGGGTCGTATCGATTGAGTTAAGCGGTTCAAAATTAGAATTCGGATACAGAGCAAAAATATAAATTATTTGGCCGCTAAGCTTTTTTAAAAACCTCAGCGGTTCGTGGACGAACGCGCGGCCAGGATGGCCGCTAGCAGCTGGAGGCCATGGATGGCCGTGTTTTTAAAAAAGCTTAGCGGCCAAATAATTTATATTTTTGCTCTGTATCCGAATTCTAATTTTGAACCGCTTAACTCAATCGATACTGAGTCCTGGACTTTTCGCGAGCTTTCGCGTTTGACCCGTTGGCTGGTTACCGAGAGACTAAAAGAGTGAAATTTCAAGCTTGGGTGACTACGGATCGGGGACTTCGTCGAGAGACGAATCAGGATGCATATTTGCTGGACGCGGCCAGTGGCATTTTTGCTGTGGCCGATGGTATGGGCGGGCATTCCGGCGGCGAGATCGCCTCGTCGTTGGCGGTTGAAACCCTGCAGGATTGTTTTCGTCAAAAAAGTTTGAATGATCCCGAGGAAGAAAATTTAAAAACTGCCTTTGTCAAAGCAAGTCGAAGGATTTTTGATCGTGCCTCCGAGGACAGCTCAGAATTAGTTGGAATGGGAACCACTTTGGTTTCGATTTTTTACAGTAAGGGAAGAATTTTTCTGGGCAATGTCGGCGATTCGCGCTGTTATCTTTTTCGCGATCATAAATTGTGGCAAATTACCGAGGATCATTCTTTGTTGAACGATCAAGTGCGGTCGGGAAATATGTCCGAGGAACAGGCAAAACAAATTATTGCACGCAATGTAATCACGCGAAGTGTTGGATACGAACGCGATGTCTATCCTGATATTTGGGAACGCACGGTCGATTCCGGCGATATCTATCTGCTGTGTTCCGATGGCCTGACCAGTATGGTGCCCGATTATAAAATCTCGGAAATCTTATCGAAGAGCTCTTCCGAAGAGCGCGCTGCAAAATGCGTTCAAGAAGCCTTGAAATCTGGCGGTGATGACAACGTCACAGTTCTTATCATAGAATTTCAAGCATAGTGGAGCACAACCAAGTCACTTTTTTCATCGTCAGCAATCATTCGGGCAAAACCCGAAAATTAGTTTTACCAGTTGCCTGGATTAAAATCGGAGTTTTCGTTGGCAGTTTATTACTGTTGGTGGGAATCGCAGCCATGCTGGATTATTCAGGTTTACTATTAGAAACCTTGGAAAATAAAAAATTAAAATCACAAAACGCCGTTTTGACCCAGCAATTTCAGGTGGTGGAATCCAAGGTCAGCGCGCTGGAAAGCAGTTTGGAACGCATCAATACTTTTACTGCCAAATTGAAATTGATTACCAATATCGATGCCAATGATCGGGTGTTGCAATTGTCAGTGGCTGGCAAAAATTCTGGGGCGCAGTCAGCGATGCAAGAATACGAACCCATAGAAGATCGTCCCCCGATGGAAAACTTGCAGGCCCAAGATCAAGCATTTCAAAACAAACCTTTTTTAAATTCAAAAAAAGGTGAATTAAGCCAAGAAAAAAGCACGCAAGATTATTCAACTTTGGTCATTCGCATCGACAAGGCAGTCAAAGAAACAACTTTGAAAGAACAAAGCGTGATCGAACTTTGGGAAAGTTTGGCCGATCGACAAAGTTTACTGCGAGCAACTCCGAATATTAAACCTGCGCGCGGATGGATCACTTCAAGATTTGGCAAACGAATCAATCCGGTCACAGGAATTCTGGCACTGCATGCAGGTTTGGATATTGCGGCAACACCAGGATCCCCGGTCTATGCACCCGCAGATGGTGTCGTGACCTTTGCATCTTATGACGACAGTTACGGAAAATTAGTTTCCATCGATCACGGTTACGGAGTATCAACCAGGTTCGGCCACAACTCGCAAATTTTCGTTCACGTAGGACAAAAAGTTTCCAAATACGACGTCATTTCCGCAGTAGGCAGCACCGGCAGATCAACAGGCCCACATTTGCATTACGAAGTCAGAATCAACGGCTCGCCCGTAGATCCCGCCAATTATATTTTGGATGAATAAAAGTAAAAGGGTGGCAGCCTACTTTTGGTGTTAGTTTAGATTAAATAGCTCAGCTAAGTTAACACCAAAAGTAGGCTGCCACCCTTTTACTGCTTAAGACTAATCGTTGGGGCAGGGCAGCCAAGTTCGACCATCTTTTTCACAGTCATTTCTGCGCGCTCTTGCCGACTGAAAGTTCGATCCGGTAAGAATTTGCTGTAGTATTTTTCTTTCAATTGCCCGCGTAAAACATCAATCTCTGAGGCCTGACGCTGACGAGTGATTCCTTCGTCGCCTTGGCAGACGGATCTGATTTTCCCATCGACACGTTCGTTCATGATTGGATCAATCAACCTGCACATAAAATCCATTGAACTGATATAATCAGTCATGGCTTGCCAACGCTGATAAATATTTTCCAATTTTTCGCAGATGAATTTATTCTTGCTGCCTTCTTTGCCAATCTTTTCCAAGGTTAAATCGCTCCACTGAATGGCTGTGCGTAGGTCTTTTGCTAAAAGTTGGTTCGCAAGGGCTTCATTGCGAATGACCTTTGTCACGCTGGTTTCCCTGGCCAGACCAAATAATTCGCTGGTCAAAGTATCCACGGCGTTTTCGAACTGATAAGTCTGTTCGGAAATTGTTTTTCTTATAAACGAAAACCAATTCGAAACCGGAGCACCTGACAGACCCGCAAATCCGCGCGAAGTGAAAAACAAAGCATCGTGCAAAGCGTTCATGCTCAGACGAATTTCGGTGCGATCGATATCTGATTTATCCGAAGCAAGTTCTTTTAAAATGCTAGAAAAACTTTTGACCTGTTCGGTTTCAAATTTAAGTTGTTCGTAACTTTTTTTATAGTTGGCGTATTCAGAAATTTGGGACAAGTCAGATTCTAAATTAACTTTTTCTTGTTTAAGTATAGCAATCGTCAAACTTGCTGACTGTTGCAAATTGGTAATCCAGCTGACGGTGTCTTCGGCGCAATCCCTGGTGCTGTAATTGGGCGACGAACTGCCCAGGCTTGCTTGAATTTTGCCAAGCAAAGTTTTATTCCAGTTGTAAAGTGCATCGAACTGGATTTGCACGACGTCTTTTTCGGAACTTAGCTCAACTGCTTGCCCATACTGTGCAATCAGAATCTGCGGGAATTGTTCATAACTGGTCGCACGTTTGGCCAGCGATCGACCCAGTTCGCACAT
>JBBQHD010000049.1:0-19539 GCA_038323665.1 Bdellovibrionales bacterium | reverse complement strand
GAGTAAGATTTTTTTATTATAAATTTTGGAAACATTCTGCACATCGATAACAACGTCGCCTAGGCGCGGCCCAGGGGGAATGTAAATCGTCATGTCCTGCAATTTTTCTTGGCCGGGTTCTTTCAATAAATTTTCGTAATTGGAAATGCGAGCTTTGGATTTTGCCTGACGGGCTTTGGGATTCATGCGAATCCATTCCAATTCTTTGTCCAAAGTCCTCTGACGTTTGACTTCGCCTTTTTGTTCGATGGCCGAGCGTTTGTCTTTTTGTTCCAGCCACGAGGAATAATTTCCCTTCCAGGGAATGCCTTCGCCGCGGTCCAATTCCAAAATCCAACCGGCCACATTGTCTAAGAAATACCGATCATGGGTGACCGCGATCACGGTTCCCGGGAATCGCGCCAAATATTGTTCCAACCATGCAACAGATTCTGCGTCCAGATGGTTGGTCGGTTCATCCAGCAATAAAATATCTGGTTCGCTGAGCAGTAATCGGCACAAGGCAACCCGGCGTTTTTCTCCGCCTGATAAAGTTTGAATGTCGCGGTCCCCGTCGGGGCAGCGAAGTGCATCCATGGCGACTTCGATTTTCTGATCGACTTCCCAGCCATTAAGGTTTTCAATTTTTTCTTGCAGTTCGGCTTGCCGGGAAATTAATTTATCCATGGCTTCGGGGGATAATTCTGGATCGGCGAATTTATCCGAGATTTGGTTGAACTCTTGCAAAAGCAAGGGAAGTTCCCCCATTCCGGAAAAAATATTTTCTTTGACCGACTTGGTGGTGTCCAGTTCGGGTTCTTGTTCCAAAAAACCCAACTTCATTTTGCGTGACGGAAAAGCCTCACCAATGAAATCCAGGTCACGACCTGACATAATTTTCAGCAAAGATGATTTCCCCGAGCCGTTTAAGCCCAGCACACCAATCTTAGCGCCATAAAAATAGGACAAATAAATATTTTTCAGCACATAGCGCTGAGGCGGATAAATTTTTGAAACACCCTTCATGGTGTAAATGATATCTTGAGACATAATTATGCTTACAAAGAAGTCTTTGCCAAGGCAAAGAAAATAAATAGAATAGATCATTCATGACGGATAAAAAACCTGCATCTTGGAATCAAATCCAAGACAATTTACGATCGGCCTTGGACAACTGGTCCGAGATCACCGAACAGTCTTCGGCCCAAGAGAAAAATCTGAATGGCGCCAAGGAAAAACAAAAACAGGAAATCAAGGATTTGCTGCGGGTTTTGGAAGAACAGCTGAAACAGCTCGAGTAATGTGAAATCAATTATAGCCCAAGCATTGCCTGCGCCGAACCTCTTTTCGAAAATTTAAAAAGAAAATCTGATCCAGTGACCAGACAGAAACGATCTGGCTGTATCTCTATTTAGATAAAAAACTTGTTTGGCAGCAGGACCAGAGTTGTTGTCAGTTTGTCGATCCTAGCAGTCAGGAAAAATGTGAATCCCATTAGCAAATTCAATTTCGAATCTACAGCTACAAGACTACAGCGTTCCTTTTGGTATCGCAGCTCGCGTTAAAAAATAAAAAATTATTGACGAGTTTTTTAAGTGATTAAATATGCCTAATTTAATCTGTTTCTTGCTGGGAAGATGTTTTTTCTAATTTTTCATAAGCTTTCGTTAATGACTCAATTCGCGCGTTTAAAATAAAGTTGGCTCTGTGCATTCGCGATTTAAGGAAACCTAAAAATTGCATTTTAAAAACCTGTGATAAGTTTTTTCTACTTCGATCTTGAAGTAGAAATGAGGACTTGTGCTGGAGGAATATGATTACTCGAAAGAAGTTCGATCGGAATTTCGGTCTGAACTTCGCGCCGAAAAGAAATCCTTGCCGAAAGACGAAGCCGTCAAATCTCTGGGTAACACAGCCCTGATCGAGGAAATCAGGAAAGCTGCCAAAAACGAACAAGATCTAACTTTGCAAGTGATCGAGCTGATTGCTGAAATCAACCGAAGAAAGATTTTTTTAAAATTAAGCTTTAGTTCGCTGTTCGATTTTGTAACCAAAGATTTGGGTTATGAGCCGTCTTCCGCCATGCGCAGAATTCAAGCAGCTCGTGCGATTTCGGAAATTCCTGAATTAAGGAAAAAAATTGCCGATCGTTCTTTAAGCTTATCGGTGGTCAGCCAGGGTCAGAATTTCTTAAATAAGAAAGCCAGCGATTCAGGCAAGAAGATCTCGATTGCAGAAAAAACCGAGCTCTTCAAAAAACTTGAAAATAAATCAACCCGGGAAGCCGAGAAAGAATTATTTAAACTTGCACCCGAGCTTTGTTTGAAATCCAAAGAACAAGAAAAAATCCTATCTGAAAATTTAACGGAACTTCGTTTTGTAATAGATACCGAGACCAAAGAAAAAATGGATGAACTGAAACTTTGGATGTCGCACCAGAATCCAAATATGACCCAGGCTCAGTTTTTTAAAGTAATGGTTGAAAAACTGCATGGCCAGTTAGCAAAAAAGAAATCGGCTCAAGACAAACCCGCTCAAGATAAGTCTGTCCAAAGTAAATCGCCTCAAGATAAATCCGGTCAAGACAACCTAACTCAAAAAAAATCCAAGCAAAACAAATCCAATCAAAATAAGTCGACTGACCCGTCTCAAATCGAACAGGATGCGATCATTACCTGCGCCGAACCTCTCAGTGAAGACTCAGAAGGAAAGCCAAATTTAGTCGCGCGCAATAAACCCAGCCAAAAACGATCTCGTTATATCTCGGCTTCGGTAAAAAAACTTGTTTGGCAGCGGGATCAGGGTTGTTGTCAGTTTGTTGATCCCGGCACGCAAAAAAAATGCCAATCTCGTTATCAAATCCAGCTGGATCATGTTCTTCCGTTTCGGCATTTGGGTGAGAGCTCTGTGGAAAATTTGCGGCTGTATTGCGGACGGCACAACCGGCTGCGGGAATAAAATATTTTTCCAAAATCTTATTGAATATGGTTGCCATTCTGTTTGGGCTTTAAGTTGTAGCTGGCTTAAAAAACTCGATGAATGAACCACTGTCGAAATTGTGGACAGTTTGTGTATTTCTTTCGGATCCACGCAAATCCACCTTGAAAACTTGGTGTTTGTCCAAGGACAGGATAAATTCTAATACCTGAGTTTATAGCTGTGGAGTTTTGCTTGAGAAAGTTCGCTTTGATTCTTTTATTTTTTTCGTTTTCCTTATGCGGATCAGCTTATTCTGCGGATCCTGACCAACTGATTAGCAAACTTTTTAATTCTGACTGGATAAGCAAAGACACTAAATCGGATGATGCCTTTAATGATATTTATACTGAAATTGTCTCAGAGAAATCATCCGTCAAATTTCTTTCTAAATTTTGGGATCAGTTTGCAGTGAACTACAATCTTTTGTCCCCACAGCAAAAACTAAATGCGGCAGGAACAGCGAACTTAATATTGAACTTAGATTATTTTCCTTTTGCGGCCGCAGATTTCAATGAAATTGAAATTGTTGCCAATATGACCTTGGTTCCTGAAACTCGCCCGGCTGCCGTAAACGCACTGAATGCTTGGTTGAAACAATCGAATCAGCTGGGTAAATTTCGTCGTCTTATTTACCTAGAAAAATTTGATTTTAAATGCATTTCTGATGACAGTCGTGCGCAGTTTGCAAAACTTGTGCTTGCCGAGAAAGACCTAAGCTTAGCAAAAAAATATTATGAAAAAATGATCAAAGCTTCCGAATCGGATGAAACAAGATCGAACTTCTTAATTTCCATGCATGCAATCAATGCGAATCTGGCCATTGATATTATGTTAGATCGATTTGCTGCGAATTTTCAAACCAACCCGCCTTCCGTAGAACCTGAAAAAATATTTTTGATGAAATATGCTGTCGGAGAAACACAAATTCGTTTTGCAAAATTAATCGAGGACGCTTTGTTTAATCCCCAATTTTCCAGAATGAATATCCAACAGATTAAAACCAAACAAAACCAGGAAGAAGTTGTTTTGTATCTTTCCGCTGCAGGCCTGATTTCCGATTCAATCACCAAAAGCTTCCCCCAATACAGCCCAGAAACCAGGATCGCAATTTTCAATAATTACATAAAACACTATGACGAAGGAAAAATCCCAGGCAATCAGATTTTAGGCTTTGCAATGATTTTATTAAAGCAAAAAATTTATTTTCCCAATAAAACTGAAATCAATAAAAGCATTGTTCAACTTTGCAAATCGGCTGTGAAACTCAAAGATGCAGCAACACAGCAAGCATGCGGGACTAAAATCATGAACGAATTGATTCGTTTTGCAAAATTAACCAAACCTGAAATTGCTGAAACGATCAAAACCAGTATTGTTGATCTTCTGGATATTTTTGCTCAAAACAAAGAAAATTTAGCAAAATTTAACCTGCAACCCGAACAGCCCGCCAATCCAAAATTAAAAATGAATGTTATGTCCATTGCAGATCTTTATAAAAAACTTGAACGCCCCAGCCAACCCACCGACAAAGTTGTTTTTGCAAATTGCACAAACTTGCACCTTAAGGATCTGAGCGCACTTAATTCTCATTACGAAGTTTTGCATAGCATTTACCATGATACCAAAAATAATCGCGTCGTTGTCTGCACCAATATTTATCCCGCATACAGTGAATCCGAAATAAAAACTGTGGATGTTTTTGCCTTCAATGTGCAGACAAGCACCGATGAAATTGATCATGAGACTCGGATTACTTTTAAATTCGAAGAACTTAGCAATTCGATCATTTTTCTGAAAGACAATCGACTGATCAGCGAAGAACAATTCAAAGAATTTAAAAAATATTGGCCGGGATTATCAAATGCGCAAGTAAATCTAAGATTAACCGTCGATAAATCAAAACACCCCAATTTATTTAAAGCATTCAGCAAGTCAGTCAAGGGGAACAACAAAGATCAAAGTTTGCCACTACTTATGTTTGCAACACCTGCTTTGCTTGATTAACCGCCGCCTTACTTAAGTAAGTGCCGATTTACTTAAGTAAGCGCTGTTTTTGTTCGATGTATTCGGCTTCGGTCAAAACGCCTTTTTGAAATAATTCATGCAATTTTTCCAAGGCTTGCAAATTGTCGCTGGAAAACTTTTTTTCTTCTGTCGATTGTGGCGCAGGTCCTGTCTCGTCCCAACGAATCAAGCGCTGAACTTCTTCTTTCAAAGCAGGCCCCCATTCCGAAGCCTGCACGGTGTCGCTGTCCACCGCAATGGTGCCCGCAACTAAATCATGCAAAGTTTGCTTTTTTTCGGTGAAAAAATAAAATACATAGCCGATGCAAAAAATTGCGCCCGAAATCAAAGATGCCAGATATCGAATCACAGAAGTCTGGTAAGAAATACGCTGGCCATCCAAAGTGGTGATGGTGATTCCCATCATGGCTTTGCCAGGAGTTCCCTGCATTTTCGACGACAAGAAAAAAGTGACATAGAAAAAATGCACGACGATGGAAAGTGCAGGGAAAATCATATAAACAATTCCCGTAATAATCGTCAGAATAAAAAAGTCGATCAGCAATGCACCTGCACGTGGAAAAAAGTGGGTGTATTTCATTTTTTGCCTCCTTGGCAATTCGGTGATTCGAATTGTTTGCTCGCCTTGGCTGCCGATTCTTCGACGCTCATAATCCGCATGGACAGTGCGTGCAAACCAGAACTCATCTCGTCCTTCATCAATGCTAAAACCTTTTGCTGGCGCTCGACGCGCGATAGATTTTTAAAAAAATCCGCAACCAAAGTTAATTTATAGTGCGTTTCAAGACCGCGCGTATGCTTGTGGCTTTCGTCGACCAGTTTCAATTCGGTTGGAGCAAAGTTTCTCTGAAGCAGATCTTCCATTCTTTGCTTACGATTCATATTATTTCGGTCTTCGATGCAAAAGGGATTTCATTTCATCGGCAAACAGAACTTCGATTTTTTCTGGATAATCTTTGACAATAAATCCCATACCGAATTTTGCATGTTGCAATTTTTCATCTTTTTTAAAAATTTCGTAAACCGAATAATTTTTTGCCTGAGCACTGGCAAACTTCGTCGAGTATTCTTCGTAATCATTCTGATGGGCTTGCTGTGATTTATTCACTTTGGCCGCAGCAGGTTTTCGGGTGACCACTTTTTTGGGATCTTTGTATTTCCAAGTTTTTTGGCTGCCGCAAACTTCGCATTTAATTTTTGCGGTTTCTGGGTTCGTCATCGAAAGCACCATATGGTATCTTTCGGTCGCACATTTTTTGCATTCGGTATAAAAAGATTTGCCTACGGTCAGAACTGGTTTATCCATAATTTGCCTTTGGTTTGTAAACATCTAATACATCAGTCAGTTCACGTTTAGCAACCTGGGCTGCATTTAAGTAAAAAGGCCCTTCGCCAGCTTCGATTCTTTGCTGAATATCAATCATGGTAGCTTCGGATTTTGGATCGACATGCAAAGAAGTCAGCGAGTAATTTTCCAGAAATGCGAGATCGACTTCACGTTTAAAAAATTTTTCCCAGCACGAAGTCTGCACATGCGCCCGATAAGTCAGCGTCTGAGCATAAGAATGAATCGGAGCATAAGCCCCCAAAATCTCAATATGCCCATAATGCGAATGCAGCTTGATCGCCGGAGAATCCCACTGAGTAAACCCCGTGCACTGTTCGACATTCGCATACCACAGCCCAAAGGCTTTCGACAAAAATCCCAAAGCATAAAAACTGTTTTGTTTCGACACCATATTGTTCATCGTGCACAGATTGTGCGCGACCCATTCCCCCCGGTGCATCGAAGGAATAATGATAAACAAGGACAAGGGTACCCATTCTTCGCGGATTTTTTCTGGAAATAAATCTAAAATTTCTTTGGGCATTTTCGACGCACGCCCCGCAAATCCTGCAACAAATCCCGGCACAATCGAACAGTCGTAAAAAACCCATCGGGGCATGGCCATATTTTTTGGGCCGAAAGCGCGGTCTTCCAGTGTATAAATCATCTCGGCAAAATTGGATTCTTTCAGCGACAAAGGATTTTTGGTAATGGGTTCGTGCCCAAACCAATCAATCGAATGACGAATGCCAGGGTTGGCTATGGAATTTTCCGGTCGCACAAATACATAGGGACGAACGTCACCGGATGCCAGCCACTGCGCTTTGTGCAAAAGAGGATTTAGCTTCACGATTTTAAACCCGTCACCATATCTTCGGGTTTAACCCACTGATCAAACTGCGCCGCCGTTAAAAATCCAAGGCGAACAGCTTCTTCTTTCAAAGTGGTTCCATTTTTATGCGCAGTCTTGGCAATTTGCGCTGCCTTATCGTAACCGATATGAGGATTCAGTGCTGTCACCAACATTAAGGATCGATCCAATAATTCTTTGATCCGTTCTGTGCGCGCCTGAATTCCGTCCACGCAATTCAGACGAAACGAATCACAAGCATCGGCAATCAAACGCAGCGAGTTTAAAACATTATAAACAATAACAGGTTTAAAAACATTCAGCTCAAAATGCCCACTGGCACCGCCGATGGTCACAGCGACATGATTTCCCATCACCTGTGCGCAAACCATGGTCATAGCTTCACTTTGCGTGGGATTTACTTTGCCCGGCATAATCGAAGATCCCGGTTCATTTTCCGGCAATTGCAATTCCCCGATTCCACAGCGAGGTCCACTGCCCAACAAGCGAATGTCATTGGCGATTTTCATCAACGAAACCGCAATGGTATTTAAGACTCCACTGAATTCCACCAAGGCATCATGGGTCGCCAAGGCTTCAAATTTATTTTCTGCGCTGGTAAATGGGATTCCCATTTCTTTAGACAGTGCTGCACAGACTTTTTCCGAAAATTTTGGGTGTGTGTTCAATCCCGTTCCCACAGCGGTTCCACCAATGGCCAGTTCATGCAAAAAGGGCAGCGCATTTTCCACCCGTCGCAGCGAATGTTTAATTTGGGTCACATAACCAGAAAATTCTTGGCCCAAAGTCAGCGGTGTCGCATCCATCAAATGGGTGCGGCCAATTTTCACAATCGAATTAAATTCTTTTTGTTTAGCATTCAAACTTTTTTCTAAATCTTTCAGACTTGGAACCAAGCGAGCTTTCACCCGTTCAGCCACAGCAATGTGCATCGCAGTTGGAAAAGTATCGTTAGAAGATTGGCCCTTATTCACATCGTCGTTGGGATGAATGTCTTTCGACGGCAAAGTTCCGCCCTTGATTTGGATGGCTCGGTTGGCGATGACTTCATTGGCATTCATATTGGTTTGCGTGCCCGAACCGGTTTGCCATACCACCAAGGGAAATTCTGCGTCCCATTTGCCTTCGGCAACTTCGTTGGCCGCCTGACAAATTAAATCGGATTTTGTTTTATCCAGCAAACCCAGTTCGGTGTTCACCAAGGCTGCATTTTTTTTCAAAAGCGCAAAGGCCTTAATCATCTCGCGGGGAAAGCGTTCGCCGCCGATTTTAAAATTTTCCAAAGATCTTTGCGTCTGCGCACCCCACAGCCGATCGCTGGGAACCTGCACATCGCCCATAGTGTCTTTTTCAATGCGAAAGGAACTTGAACTCATAAAAACTCCTGATTGATCCAATGATGGGCCGGCTGGCCATGATTTTCAAGTATGAAACTGCTGGCTGTAACGCCTATTTTCTGTCAAATTAGTCCCCATGGCGAAACGTTACTGGCTGATTAAATCTGAACCCATCACTTATGGCATCGATCATCTGAAAAAAGATGGCAAGACACTATGGGAAGGCGTCAGAAATTTTCAAGCTCGCAATTTTATGATGAAGGATATGCAAATCGGCGACGAAGTTTTATTTTATCATTCTAACGCAGAACCGCCAGGAATTGCGGGCATTGCCACCATCAGCGACAGCGCGCAGCCCGATCCGACTCAGTTCAATAAAAAATCGGATTATTATGACAAGCGAGCAACGTCAGAAAAACCCATGTGGTTTTGCGCTGAATTAAAATTTAAAAATAAATTTAAAAAGTTTATTCCGCTTGACCAACTTAAATCTGACCCCAAATTAAAAGACATGCTGGTGCTGAAACGCGGTCAGCGCTTATCGATCCAGCCCGTTACACCAGCAGAATTTTCACACATCTGCCACCAAGGAGAATTATGAGCAATGTCACCATTTACACCAAAGTCCCCTGCCCCTACTGCGAACGGGCGATGAATTTACTAAATAATTTAGAAATTCCATTCGAAAAAATTGATCTGACTGAAAATATGGATGAACTAAATAAAATTAAACAAGAAACCGGCTGGAAGACCGTTCCCATTATTAAAATCAAAGGCCAAGTCATCGGCGGATACACCGACTTAAAACAGCTGGATGACGATGGAAAATTATTGGACATGGTGAAGTGATCGAGCGCATCGGAATTTTAGGTGGAGGCCAATTGGCGCGAATGCTGGTTCAGCAAGGGCAGCGCTTAGGACTGCAAATGTCAGTTTACTGCGAAAATAAAAATGACCCCGCAGCCCAAGTTACAAATTTGGCCACCATTTCCACTTTTCAAGATTTAAAAACATTGCAAAAATTTTGCTCGCAACAGGATTTGGTCACTATAGAAAGCGAATTTTTCCCTGCCGATTTGCTTGCGGCACTTGAAAAACAAAGCAAAGCTAAAATTTTCCCGCAACCAAAGTTATTGGCACAACTGCAAGACCGTGGCCCGCAAAAAACTTTATTGATGAAACAAAAAGTTTCCACATCGCCCTTTGCCTTGGTTGAAAAACAAAAGGATCTGACCGAATTTGCCCAAGAATTTGGGTTTCCCATTGTTTTAAAAGCTCGCATGGGGGGCTATGATGGTTTTGGTACTTATATTCTTAAAGATAAACAGGCTGTCGGCGAATTTTGGAAAAAATTTTCCCGACAAAGCTGGATCGTAGAAAAATTTATTTCCTTTCAATCCGAATGCGCCGTCAGTTTTGCGCGGAATCGAAAAGGTGAAATTGTGCACTTTCCTGTCAATCAAACCCATCAAGTCGATCGCAGATTGGACTGGATGACAGGACCATTGAAAACTTCGGCGGCTTTGAAAAAAATGCTGAAACAATTAGAAAAATTCGTTCGCGCAATTGATTATGTCGGTCTGATTACTTTTGAACTTTTCGAAACTAAAACTGGATTTTTGGTGAATGAAATTGCTCCGCGGGTCCACAATTCCGGCCACGCAAGTCTTGAGGCCTGCAACGTCGATCAGTTTACCGCGCATTTGTTGGCCATCACCAATGCGAAACTTCCCAAAATTTCCGCTTGCCAAAATTATGGCTTGTTGAATTTAATCGGCGACAATCAGAAAACTTTTTCCCTGCCCCAATCAGCTGGCTTAGGGCATTTACATTGGTATGGAAAAACAGAAAATCGCATGGGCAGAAAGATGGGCCATATTACTATTCTTGCGTCATCAGAAAAAGAAGTTTTACAAAAATTAAAACAGCTGAGAAAAAGGTAATATGAACAACAAAGTCGCAATCATTATGGGCAGCGAAACCGATTTCAAGGTGATGGAAAACGCAGCCAAAGTTTTAAAAGATTTTGGTATTAAGTATGAAATTAAAATAGTTTCCGCCCACCGCACGCCGAAAGAAATGGTCGACTTTGCGGAAAACGCAGAAAAAAATGGTTTTGCTGTCATCATCGCCGGCGCAGGTGGTGCAGCGCATTTACCTGGTATGGTTGCAAGCCTTACCACACTGCCAGTTATTGGCGTTCCCGTTGTCGTTGGAAAATTAAATGGCATCGATGCACTTTTATCGATTGCACAAATGCCCAAGGGCGTGCCCGTTGCAACGGTCGCCATCGACAATGCCACCAATGCGGGACTACTAGCCGCACGAATTTTGGCAATCTTTGATAAAAAAATTCAAAAGAAATTACAGCAATTTCATAAATCTGAAAAATCCCGCGTTTTTAAAATGGGAAAAAATCTTCGTAAAAAATCAGTATAACTTCTGACAAATACTTAGTTCTTTTCCTGTCGACACTGTTTTCAATAGATTAATTTTCAATGTTGGATTCAGATTTTCCGGTGTCGATGTCCACATTACCTCTAATTTTCTAAATCGATCCACATCGAATGGATGGGCAGCTTGTTTTGATAATTCCGTTAATCTTGGACGAAATTCCTGCAGTTCAGACTCTAAAATTTGATAGACCGCCAGTAAAGCTGCCTGCTGTTGGTAAAAATAAAATCCTGATAAAAATGGATCGCGTGGATCGGAAGAAGACTTGGCCGACAGTCGAATGGTAACCGGCAAAGAATCTGCAATACTGGCATAAGTCTTTCCTGGGTGTTCCGAATAATCTCGGCTGACATAAATCAGCAACTGATCTTGGAACCTTGCTTGCAAGGAATTTACAATATCCCGTAGCTTGCTGGGCAAACCAGCGTTTTGAGCTAAACGAAGCTCGTCTAAAGTTAATTTTATAACTGGACTGGTGGGTCTAAGTTTCCCCTCACCACGGACATCCGAAGTAAATATCGGGCCTTCAATTTTATATGTAACATCTTGATCAGGATCTAATTGCATAGTTTTTAAAAAATAGGTCACAAAAAGACCCGTCTCATTGGGCCAAGGAAAATAAAAAGCATATAAACCACTGAAACCCGACCAGCTTAAAGTTTTGGTAAACTCAATTTGCGCGATATTAAGTGTCGGCGCCAAACTGCCAAACTGCTGATTGGCCAATGCTTGAATTTTTGGAAGCAGCGTTTCCCATACCAGTTCTGACTCTGCTGGCTGCGGGGCTGGCTGCAACTGACTGTCAGCTTGTTTCGACCTTTTTCTTTTGTGGCTTGCCTGAACTGTCAATCCGACACTTAAAATCAAATATAAAAATAACTTTAACAACGGAGCCCCCTCGTTTTTTTGAATACTTTGATTTATTCTAGTTTTCAGAGAAAATCGAACTATAAATGAATTCATATCGAATTTTGCACATTTTATCTCAAACGGGACTTACCGGAGCAGAAGTTCATGCCATTACTTTGTGCGAACAGCAGCAAAAAATCGGCAACGAAATTTTTGTTATTTCGGAAAATCTGACGGTCCCTTGGAAAGGAGACTTTACTCGCCGCCCCATCCACTCAGCAAAAGGCCTGCTGCGCATTCAAGAAATATTTTTTGTCGCGCAATTTATTAAGAAAAATAAAATCGATGTGATCCATGCCCATTCGCGAGCATCCACACGAATTGCTTTTTGGGCCAGCCGACTGGCCGGCATTCCCTTGGTTTCCACCGTTCATGGTCGGCAACATTGGTCCTGGGGTAAAAAACTTTTCGATACTTACGGCGAACGCATTGTTTCCGTTTCTGAAAATATCAAACAACATTTGATTCAAGATTTTGGGATTAAATCGGAAAAAATTGTGCCATTGGGAAATCCCGTAGCCTTTCCTGCTTACAACGAAGAAAAACGGAACCGAGATATTTTCTTAGGGGGACGCTGGACCGGGCCCAAAGGTGAAAACAATCTTTGGTTTTTAAAAAACGCATTGATTCCCTTGGTGCTGAAGCATCCTGATTATCCATGGAAAATTTCGATTAGTTTATTTGGACTAGAAGATGCAACTGCTGAAATCAAATCGGAACTTGCGCGCATCCAAAAACAATTTTCAAACTGGCAATGGATCGAAACATTTTTGCCTCGGCCGATTGATCTTTATCAAGATCATGATTTGGTGATTGGCTCGGGCCGAATTGCCATCGAAGCCCTTGGTTGCGGCAGCCTTGTTTTTGCACTTGGGGAAGCCTCATGTCATGGACTGATTAACGCAGAAAATTTCAAAGCCGCAGTTCTAAGTAATTTTGGCGATGTCACGACTGAAAATAGTTTAGAATTGAATGCATCAGAAATTTTAAATACTTTAAACAGCTGGTTTAACACCAGAAATAATTCGGCAGAATCCAAATCTTCACCAGACAACGAAAGTTTTAACTTAACCCAAAGAAAATCTTTAGCAGAAAAAACTAGAACTATTTTCGCCGTGGAAAAAATTGCGGCCTGTGTTCAAAATCTTTACCAGCTTGCTTTGGTCAAACGGCGCTGTTCTTATCCGATTCCAATTTTGATGTATCACCAGGTGGTGGACAAAGATCTGGACACCCCCCATAAAATTTATATTTCCAAAAAGAATTTTAAAAAACAGATGTCCTATTTGCATAACAATGGATTTACTTCTTACCATTTCAAAGATTTGCAGGAAATCATCGCAACTGGAAAATCCTACCCACAAAAATCCATTATGATTACTTTCGACGATGGATATTTAAACAACCTAGAAAATGCTTTACCAATTTTAGAACAATACAAAACAAAAGCCACAATATTTCTACTAGCTGACGCGAATCAAAGATCCAACTCATGGGATCAGGGACAAGTCCCCGAATCGGCGCTGATGAACGCAGAACAACGCAAACGTCTGGCAGCGCATCCACTGATAGAAATAGGCTCACACGGCTTTCACCACAAAAAAATGTCAGAAATGTCGAACGATCAGATTAAACAAGAACTAGTAGAATCAAAAAAATCCCTAGAACAAGAATTCACAAAACCAATCATGGCCTATGCCTTTACCTACGGAATTTTACCCGACCAACCCGATCACCGAGCAAGCGATGCCGGTTACCAATTCGCCGTCAACACCGACCAAGGCGGCCTGCACTGGACCGACAATTTATTCAGCCTGTTCCGCATCAACATCTTCCCCAACGACACCGGACTAAAATTCTGGAAAAAAATCCAACCCTGGTATCGCCTATATTACTTCTGGAAACGAAAAAAATAATCAAACAAAAACAAGTTCAAGAAAATACCGCCAAAGCAGAAGGTATACAAAAATGAATTCCAGAAATGCTGTTAACAAAGGGTGCAGTCAGTAAAGCTGATTAGTTAATTCCGTTTAAATTACGCGTTTTAAATTACAAATCAGAATTAAATTAATTTTAAATTTACAAGTGCAGTGCCTAAATCGGCTAGGGCGTTTTCCGCAAATACCTCAACGAAGCCGGAGGCGTCCGCCCTACTGGGCGGTCGTTGGAGGGCAGGAGCCCGCGTTTTGCGGAAAGCGCCCTAGCCGATTTAGGCACTGCACTTGTAAATTTAAAATTAATTTAATTCTGATTTGTAATTTAAAACGCGTAATTTAAACGGAATTAACTAATCAGCTTTACTGACTGCACCACGACCACTGCCAACAGATAGGCGACGACATTAAACAAAACCAACTGCCCAATGGCGTATTTCCAATGGCCGAATTCTTTGATCGCAACACTGACCGTCGATAAACACTGCAAAGCAATCGTAAAAAATACGATGATTCCCAAAATGCTGGCGACCGTGAACAGTGGTTTGCCTTCTGCATTTTTTGCCGTGCCCATTCTTTGCCACAGGGGCTGGGTATTTTCCTCGATATTATCAGTGATCCCCATGACCAAAGCCAGACTGGGAATAAAAACTTCGCGGGCGGCAAAGGCCGATAAAAAACTAATGCCCACTCGCCAATCGACTTCCAGTGGTTTCATCGCAGGTTCAATAAATTTTCCGAACCGTCCAACTGCACTTTGTTCCACCTGTTGAGTCGGCGTTAAATTTTCGCCTTTGGGGAAATGCAAACCCACCCACAGCAGCAGGGAAATAAAAAATATAATTGGGCCTGCTTTGTAAATATAAGTCTTTGTGCGTTTCATCGATTGTCTTGCCACAAACCACCATTTCGGTTTGCGCAACAGCGGAAGTTCCATCATCAAGACAGATCTTTCTGTTTTGGGCAGCAGACGGTGCAAAATCAGCGCGGCAATTCCGCCAATTAAAATGGAAAATAAATAAAGTGCCGTAAGACTTAGCCCTGCCTTCCACGCAGGCTGATCCAAAAATAAAAACCCCAACAACAATGCATAAACCGGCAATCGCGCGGAACAGGTCATCAGGGGCAAAATAAAAATCGTGATAAATCGATCTCGCTTAGAAGAAATATTTCTCGCAGACATTATTCCCGGAACTGCGCAGGAAAATCCTGACAGCAGCGGCACAAAACTTCGGCCGGTTAAGCCCAATTTCGAAAGTGGAGCATCCACCCAAGCTGCGGCCCTTGCCAAATAACCGGTGGCTTCTAAAACCCCGATGCCAAAAAATAAAATAAAAATTTGTGGAACGAAAACCAAAACAGATTTGAAAGCTTCCAACAAACCTTCGGAAATAAATAAGCCAATTCCAAAAGGAATGCTTTCCCAAAATTTAAAAGCTTGCAGGAAATGAAATCCCGATTCGACCACATCAGTCATGGGTTTGGCCAAGGTGAAAATACTGGAAAATAGTCCACCCATAATGGCTAAAAAAATCAGGGCGCCATAAATAGGATGCAACAAAAACCGATCGAATTTTTTAGTTTTGGCCGCAATGGATTTTGTTTTGGCGGCTAAATCCAAAACTTTGTGGCTAAGCAATCGATAAATCTCGTGACTTTCGCGAGCTTCGCGCTGGGGATTGAAATCGGTTCCCATGACAAACGCAGGATAAGTGGCCGTCGCCGAAGATTCCAATTCAACAATTAAACTTTTTAAACCGCCACCCAAGATTCCATTAATTAAAAATATTTTCGCATTTAAAATTTTAGAAAGTTCCAACCAATCAAATTTTAAATTTTGCCTTTCCAATAAATCGGACATCGTCACAGCTACCAACAAAGGATAACCAGTTTTTTTCAGCTGCAGCAACAAGGGCAAATGACGTTCCAGCTGAGTTCCATCGATCACCGATAAAACAATTTGTGGTTTAATTCCACGACGCCCCTGCGACAGCAGTTGTGAAGTCACTTGTTCGTCTTCTGCCTTGGGTTGCAAACTGTAGGTTCCTGGCGAATCAATAAATTGAATATTGGCCTTGGACCAGTGGGCAGCGCATTTGCCAACCCCAATTTCCACGGTCGAACCGGGGTAATTTACAATTCTTGAATTCGATCCGGTCAACCAATTATACAAAGTTGTTTTTCCTGAATTAGGAGGCCCGACTAAGGCAACTGTAAGTAAACTCATAACACTTGCCTAGATGGATGATCCTCGGACCGAGTAAATTCAAAACACAGGGCTTCGTTTTCGCGCAAAGCAATCGATACCGTGCCCGTGCTTAGAATCCAGGGCCCGCCAAAAGGTAATTTTTTTTGAATTTGAAATTCCAAACCTGGGGTCACACCCAGATCAATCAGTCGAGCTTCGATTTCAATATCGCCGGAAAGGTCGACGACCATGAAAAATTGCTGTTGATCAAAATTTTGTTTTTTTAAGTCTGAAATCCTCACGCTTCATTATCTAATCCTTTCCTTACCGGAAAAACAGTTTTGACGCGACTTAGGCGGAAATGAAAACAACTTGAGAATCCAGTCTTGCGGCGAATGCCGCTCAGTGAACGCTTGGATGTTTTCGATTCTTTACTTAAATATTATGCTCAATATTCACATTGGCGCAGCGATAAATTACAAAGACAACCAAGCGCGAAAGATCAAAAGCAAACCGAAGCTGAGGCCCCTTGCCCGACGGTTTCTTCCACATAAACACAAAGTTTTTCAACGCGGAATTTTTTAAATAAATTCAGAAACTCTTCGGCTAGCAATCGTGAAAGTTGCTCGACACTGGTATTGGTCACCGGCAACAGCACCACTTCATTTTTTGGAAAAACGTAAAATCGTTCCCTGAAACGCACCTCATACGAAGGGCCATTTTCAGTGATTTTCATTTCGGCTTGGCGTTCGGGCAGCAAAATCCGTTCGTCCCATTGATCTAAACGAGCTTTGATCAGTTTTTTAAATTCGTTGAAATCAATAAAAAAACCGGTTTTGGCTAAGTCGATGTCTTGGGGGACGCCAATATCCACTTTGACCAAATAGTTGTGACCGTGAAGTTTTTCCGCGGCTTTTTCATTAAAAATCAGAAAATGCGCCGCTGAAAATTTGAAGTTTTGCTTTGCCAAATGTAATTGCGTAAGACATTCCATACCAGAAAGGCTGTAACATGAAATTTGAACTCAAGCAGCAATTTCGCATCGAATCCGCAAGACGGCTGGTGAATCTTTCCCCCGATCACCCCTGTTCCCGACTGCATGGGCATTCTTTTGCAATTTATTTTTGTTTTGCCGTGGAAAAAAATTCAAAAACCGGTTGGACCATCGATTACCACGAGATTTCTGAAAAGTTAAAACCGGTTTTGGATTTGGTGGATCATCGTTATTTAAACGATGTCAAAGGCCTGGAAAATCCCACTTCGGAAAATTTGTGTGAATGGTTTTTTATCCAAGTAAAACCCATTTTCCCCCAGCTGAAATCAGTTTCGATCCAGGAAACTCCGACCACCGAATGCATTTACAGTGAATAATCCATGGCCATAGAAACCCTTCAACTGACTTTAGAACTGGACCAGGATTTGCCACAGCAGTTGGCGCTGCTGCGTCCAGATCACGGACCTTACCGAATCGTGCGACAAAGCATCGACGCCCGCGGATATAAACCGCCCAAGTTTATTTATTCGGTTGAAATTGCGGCCGTCGGTGAAAATCTGCCATCGCAAAAAATTCTTCTGCCCGTCACAGAAAAAAAATATGAAAAACCCCTGATTATCGGCACCGGCCCTGCTGGGCTGTTTGCAGCATTGCGCCTGGCAGAACGCGGAATTAAATCCATCTTGTTTGAACGCGGATCTATGGCTGAAAAACGCATTATGAGCATCAATAAGTTCTGGCGTTACGGCGAATTAAATCCCGACGACAATGTCTGCATTGGCGAAGGTGGTGCGGGTTTGTATTCCGACGGGAAATTAATCACCCGCATACGTTCGCCGCACATTCCCTATGTGATGCAAAGACTGGTGGATTTCGGAGCCCCACCGGAAATTGAATACACGGCAAATCCCCATGTTGGCAGTGATCGTATTCGTCGGTTGATTCCCTTTTTTCGTAAAAAACTTTTGGATTTAGGTTGCGAAATTTATTTTAATTCCGAAGTCGAAGGTCTATTGACCGATAAAAATTCCGTCACCGGTTTGCAGTTAAAAGATGGCCGAAAATTTCATTCTACCCACGTCATTTTGGCACCGGGACATTCCGCAGAAAATTTATTGATGTCTTTGGACCGCGATGGAATTTTTATGGAGCCGAAATCCTTTGCCATGGGTATTCGGGTCGAACATTCGCAAAAATTAATCAATCAGATTCAGTATAAAAGTTTTGCAGATCATCCCAAACTGGGTTCTGCCAATTACAAATTGGCCTTTCATAATAAATACGACGACATCGGAACATTTAGTTTTTGCATGTGCCCCGGCGGATTTGTTTTATCCAGCGGCACGGAAAACAACCGCATCGTCACCAATGGGATGAGCAATTACAAACGCAACTCGCCCTTTGCCAATGCCGCCATCGCCGTTTCCATCGACGCCGGAAAATTTTCTAAATTCGAAGGTTTAAAATTGCGCAGCGATTTGGAAGAAGCCTCTTACCATGCTGTGATCAGGGGCGGTGGAAAAAAAGAATTGCCCGCACAAAACTTGGTGGCCTTTATGGAAAATCGCGCGGGCGATGTGGGCCCGAATTCTTCGCCCAGTGGTGCAATTGCTGTTCGTCTGGATCATATTTTGCAAAAATCAGCGCTGGGGAAAATGATGTATGAACACTTACAAAATTCTTTTGTTGAATTCGAAAAAAACATGCGGGGATTTTTAAACAAAGACGCCTTGGCCTTCGGGTTTGAAACCAGAACCAGTTCACCCGTGCGAATCACACGCGCCGCTGAAAGTTTGCAAAGTTTAAGTCATTCAGGATTATTCCCCGTGGGCGAAGGCGCTGGATATTCAGGCGGGATCACCAGCTCGGCATGTGACGGAATCAACGCCGCCGAGAAAATTTTCGAGCTGGTGGAGTTACAAAAATCTTAGTTACTAAGATAACGACATGACAATACTTTTAATTAAACTAATCATAGTTTATATTAAAATGATGCTGTCGTAGTGGACTGAAGATTATTTCATGTCTCCGGTGGTGGGATTGAGGATATTGAAATAAGCTGAGTACAATCCGCGGTATTGGGTAAAACTACCCCCGACATATAAAGCATTATTGGCAGTATCCAGGGCAAGAACTGAAACTCCAAAACCAGCAAATCCATTGGCAGCTTGAATAAAAGTAGCATCTAAAACCCCGCAAGTTGCAGCGGTTGCTGTTGGGCATCCCGAGACATCCAGTTTTGCTATACGAGACGCATTGCCTGCGACACCGCGCCATTGAGTAAATCGCCCACCGACATATAAAGTATTATTAGCAGCATCCAGCGCAAGTGCAATGACCTGAACATCGAATCCATTAGCTGCTTGAATAAAAGTAGTATCTAAAACACCGCAAGTTGCAGGTGTCGATAGCAGGCGATTCTGTCTCCCTAATTGTTAAGCGATTCTGTCTCGTGTGTATATTTAAGCAGCATCGCGGATATAGCGCGAGGGCTGTTGGACTTTTTCTAGATGAAGCTCCCGTCCCGCAAAGAAAATCTTCG
>JBBQHD010000048.1:0-19555 GCA_038323665.1 Bdellovibrionales bacterium | reverse complement strand
GTAGTTGGACGAGGTTTGGAAATAACGCGATTGCAGCTCTAAATCCCAAAGATTTTTTTCAAATTTTCGGTATGATTCTGCCCTGGCGCTGGCCACGGCAAATATTAGGCAATAAATAATTCCAACAAACGTTGCCCTTTTCATGAGTCTCCCCTATTTTCGAATCACTCGGAGTGATTCATGCTAATTCTATTCATTACAGTTTTCATTTACCTCTTGGGATTTGGTATTATCATACCGATTCTGCCCATCCTTAGTCGAGACTTTGGTGCAGATGCCTTTCAAACTGGACTTCTTTTATCCTGTTACTCGTTGATGCAGTTTTTATTTTCCCCGATGTGGGGAAAACTCAGCGACCGATTTGGTCGTCGCCCCTTACTGCTGCTTTGTTTATTTGGCGAAGGCATATCTTATGTATTGCTGGCTTATTCGCACAGCTTAACTGCACTTTTTGCCGCCCGACTTTTAGCAGGATTCTTTGGCGCAAGCCTGTCCACTGCCTCGGCCGCCGTCAGCGATCTGACTCCCCCGGGGGAAAGATCCAAAGGCATGGCCATCATCGGCGCCGCATTTGGATTGGGATTTGTCTTCGGCCCTGCCATCGGTGGCTTGATGTTAAGCTTTGGCTGTTCGGTCGCCCAAGTGATGTTTGCAGTGGCGGGACTTTGTTTCGCCAACGGCATCGCCGGAATTTATATTTTACCCGAAACTTTGAAAGTTAAATCTGCGCAGAAAAAAGCCAGCCGATTTTCCAGCATCTTGGGACAATTTCAAAAACCCACCGTCGGACTGCTTATGACTATTTTCTTTTTTGGATCTTTCGCGATGAGCACCATGGAAGCCAATTTAATTTTTTGGGTCAAAGAAAAATTCAATTGGTCTTTTACCGAGGTCAGTTACGGATTTGCTTATATTGGAATTTGCATAGCCATGACCCAAGGTTTAATCGTGCGAAAAATGCTGCCGAAATTGGGCGAACGTGTCGTCCTAAGAATCGGTCTGCTGTGTTTTTTCATTGGACTTAGCACCATTGTTTTAGCTCCGTCAGTTTATTTTCTGGCGCTGTCCATGACTTTTTTAGCTTTGGGAACGGGACTGACCAATCCGTCGACCATGGGAAGTATTAGTTTACTGACCGATCCGCAAGAACAGGGACTTGCCATGGGCACGACACAAAGCTTGGCTTCCCTTGGGCGAATTTTAGGACCTGCTTTTGGTGGTTATCTGGCGATTCATATTGGCCTAAAATCACCCTTTATTATGAGCAGTGCTTTGCTGATTATTTCGATTTTTATTTACCACTTGATTCAGTTAAAAATTCCTCAATCTGGCAAAACGACCGCAACGCCAGCACAAACAAATCTAGAGCTTTGCAAAATCGATCAATTTCAATTGGAGAATTTAATCCGCAACCGCATTCGTTTTGCCTGCATCACTATGGATGCTGAATTGCCGCAGATTCTTCCGGATTATTATCAAAAGTTTTGGCAAAGTTTGGTGCAAAATATTGCCAAAGGCGAATTTAAAACCGCACCCGAAAAAATTGCTGAACTGGCAAAACAACAACCCATTGTCATTGTTTGCCCAGACGGAAAACTTTCCAAAGATCTGGTCAAAAAGGCGCTGGCCTTGAATTTAAACCCCCAAGCCAATATTTTTTATTTGGAAAAGGGTTTGAAAAGCCTTACGAAAAACGACAGTTTCAGTTAGGCTCGGTTCATGGAATCAGAACAGACCACTCCCGAAACTGGAATTTCCGATCGCTATCATCCCAAACAGGTAGAAACCAAAACCTATGCCTGGTGGGAATCACAAAATTATTTTCAGGCCGCCGATCAAAGTACAAAGCCCCCGTTCAGCGTGATACTTCCGCCCCCAAATGTGACCGGATCCTTACATATGGGACATGCGCTGAATCATTCCATTCAAGATTTAATGATCCGCTGGAAACGCATGTCGGGTTTCAATGCCCTATGGTTACCGGGAACTGATCACGCAGGAATCGCCACACAAACTGTGGTGGAAAAGGAATTAAAGAAAAAAAATCTGAACCGAAAAACTTTGGGCCGCGAAAAATTTGTCGAACAAATCTGGGATTGGAAAAATCTTTACGGCGAACGCATTTTTGAACAAATGCGCAGACTGGGTGATTCCTGCGATTGGAACCGCAAAGTTTTCACTTTGGATGAAGGCGTTTCCCGCGCCGTTAAAAAAGTTTTCGTAAGCCTGCACAAAAAAGGTTTGATCTATCGTGGAAAAAGATTGGTGAACTGGTCTTGGCCACTAGAATCCGCGATTTCTGATTTAGAAGTTGAGCATAAAAATATCAAAGGGACTTTGTTCCACATTCAATATCCCCTGGCAGATCAATCTGGATTTCTTACCATCGCAACCACTCGGCCCGAAACTCTTTTGGGCGACACCGCGATTTGCGTTCACCCCGAAGATATTCGTTATCAAGGTTTTATTGGCAAAGAAGTCATCGTGCCTTTGACGACAAGAAAAATAAAAGTAATCGCCGACAATGCCGTCGACCCACAATTTGGAACGGGCGCTTTAAAAATTACTCCGGGCCATGATTTTAACGATTTCAAAGTTGGAAAAACTCACCAATTAGAATTGATTAATATTTTAGAAAAAAATGGCACCTTAAATGAAAATGCAGGCGTCTATAAAGGTCTTTCCATTCAAGAAGCTCGCAAAAAAGTGGTCGAAGATTTAAAAAAGTTAAATTTATTGGTCAAAGAAGAACCGCATCCCCATTCCGTTGGTCACTGCCAAAGATCCGGTGCAGTTGTAGAACCTTTTTTATCCGAGCAATGGTTTTTAAAAATGGACCGTTTGGCCGTCCCCGCCAAACATGTGGTGGAAAATGGAACGGTTCGATTCGAACCAGAATCTTGGGTCAAAGTTTATCTGCATTGGTTAAATAATTTAGAAGATTGGTGCGTATCTCGTCAGTTGTGGTGGGGCCACCGCATTCCTGCATGGACTTGCAGTGACTGTGGAAATATTCAAGTTTCTGAAAACGATGTTTCCTATTGCGAAAAATGTCGATCTGCCAATATGAAACAAGATGAAGATGTTTTGGATACTTGGTTTAGTTCTGCCTTATGGCCCTTTTCAACCATGGGTTGGCCGCAAGATACGGAAACGCAAAAAACTTTTTATCCCACATCTTTTTTAGTTACCGGCCACGATATTTTATTTTTCTGGGTTGCCCGTATGATTATGATGGGCTTGGAATTTAAAAAAGACGTTCCCTTCCGCACCGTTTATTTCAATGGGATTGTTCGCGATTCCAAGGGCCAAAAAATGTCGAAAAGCGTCGGCAATGTATTAGATCCTTTGGATCTGATTGAAAAATATGGAGCAGATTCTTTGCGACTAAGTTTGCTGGCACATATTTCTGCCGGCCGAGATTTAAAAATTTCCGAACCACGCATCGAAGGCTATCGCAATTTTATGAACAAATTGTGGAATGCCTCGCGTTTTGTTTTTCAAAATTGCACAGATTTTGATTTGGCCAACTTTAAACTGCAGAAGTCGAATTTAAATTCCTTTGATCAAGCCATTATTGAAAAACTGGGCAAATGCTTAACAACGGTCGACAAAAGTCTGCACGATTTGCGTTTCGCGGATGCTTCGCAGGCCCTGTATCACTTTGTTTGGCATGAATACTGCGATTGGTATTTGGAATTTTCAAAATCCAATTTAAAATCTTCCGAAAAACAAACCACGCAATATATTTTACTGATTGTTTTGGAAAAAGTCTTACGAGCCTTTCATCCCATGATTCCTTTTATCACCGAAGAACTTTACCAAATGCATCCCATGAAAACCGGCGCATGCATTATTGCCGAATACCCCAAAGTTCAAAATGACCGAGAGTTTTTTAAACTGGGAACCGAAAATGCAGAAACCGAAGTTGATTTAATCAAAGAAGTCATCACCGCCGTCAGAAATATCCGCGGTGAAAATCGTTTAAGTCCTGCGTTGAAATTAAAAATCCGCGTGGGTATTAGCGATGAAAAAACGCAAAAAATCATCAGCGAAAATCGCAGTGTGATTATGTCCTTGGCAAGACTGGATGAAATGAATCTGGGCGAAGTCGGCGAATTAAAAAAATGTGCCGTCAGCGCCGTTTCCGTCAAAGATTTAACCGCACAAGTTATTATTCCGCTGGAAGGTCTTGTTGATTTCGAAGAAGAAATTAAACGCATGCAAAAGGCCATCGAAAAATGCGAAAAAGATATTTCCCTGTTAAGTCAAAAACTTTCCAATCCAAAATTTCTTGAAAATGCGGATGAAGAAGTCGTGGAAGTGGATAAGCAATTGCTGACCAATTCGCAAAAACAAATCGTTGCCCTGCGCGAAGGACTTACTCGTTTTCGTTAGGCTGCGGAAGTCCATTCGGATCAGCACCGTTGAAATCATTTTGCGAAAAGTGATCACAACTGCACTGGGTTTTTTTCTGTGCGCTTTCGTTCCAGCACCGAAAACTGGATTCCAAATTGGTAAATTCAAAATACAAAACGTTTTGATTTTGTTCTTTCACGCTCAGTTCGGCATGCGAACTATAGGAAATCAATTGCTCCGTTCCCTGGTTGGTCATTTTTCCATCGGCAATCAACTGACTGACCAAAGTATCCGACGGCAAATTTCGATCTTTTTCATCGATGGGAACTTCGGTAAAATTTCCATCAGAAAATCCCACAGCGTTGCCGGTTTTTTTATACAGACGAACGCGTTCGTTTTCCCCCTGGGGCTTGGACAAATCATTATCAATTCGAATCACTCGAGATTCGTTTTGCGCAGTCGTAAATTCTTTTTCCTGCATCACCACATTTTTCGAAACTGGATTTAAATTTAAACTGCGAAACATATTTTCAAAACTTTGCATAGTCAGTTGCTGACCTTCACCACTGTCCTCGTCCTGAGTTTTCATACAGGCATTCCATTGTTTAAAAACTTCCGCACGATTCAGTCCTTCGGCAGCAACTGGCACAACAGCAGGCGGATTATTTTCTTCCACAACAGGCGCCGGATTGGACGGATCAGGAAATGCTGGCGTCGGATCCGGTAATTTTTCCGTGGTTTTATTTTGTTCGAACACGGTATCGGGTTCATCCACGGGAATATTTTTCACAGAATTATTTTGTTTAAAAATAAAGTAGGCACAAATTGCAATGACTGTTAAATACAACCAATAACGTTTATTCATCCACCCAAGAATAGTTCAGCCAGATGTGGATTTCAATTAGGAATGGTGAAAAAAACATGGGGAAATTTTTAAATGCGATTCTTCTAATTATTAGCTTTTCGACAATGGCCTTTGCGAAAAATTCAGGAAGAGTAATCTTGACCGGCAATGGCTCTAACGAAGTCGAACTGCGCCGACTGATTGGCACCAACCAAAGATGCGCAACAGACGATCCCTTAGAAGCGGGGCTGCGCGGATTGACCGATGAAAATTTAAAGAGAGTAGAAAAAAATATTCGCGGCATAAGTAAGGTTGCTGTCAGGCAAGCATTGTTATTTTACGAAGCTGCACATAAAGGTAAATCCGACTTCCAGGGCAAAATAATTTTAACGGATTTTACTAAATTCAAAAATAAAAACAGCGAGCGCGGATTCCTGATAGATCTTCGCAGCGGATCGGTTCAAGGCGAAAGCGAAACTTTTCGCGGCAATGATAAAAAAGGCCATTTTAACGAATCTGAAATTCCTTTTGGCAATGGTATCGGCACAAATTTGACCCCAGACGGACCCTTTATAAATATCGGGTATCATCTGGGTGCTGAATACGGTTCGCAAGATCTTGAAAACCTTCCGAATCCAGAAAAAAAGCGACTGGCTATGGCCCTGTATCCTTTGACCGATGCAAATTGCATTTCTGGAAAAAGAAAAATTCTTATTCACCTAAAAGAAGAATATGAACGAGAAAAAGAATGCACTCATTTTACAGATGGCTGCGTAGCAGTTGAACCCAAAAAGGGCAGAAATATACTTATCGCTGCCGGCCTTGGCAGCATGACTTTCGTGTTTTCATCCCGCTTTTGTGGGCCAGTTAAATACAGTTTAAACTGCAATGCCCAAACCCCCGACCAAAGTATTAAAGCCGAAAGTCGCCAAGGCAAACACCACAAGCGCCGCCACCGAAGATAGCCTAAGGAAATACCCAAAAGATTCCGAAATGAAAGAATGAGAACTTCATTTTTCATTCTTTTTCTATCAATGTTAATTTCAGAAAAATTATTTTCCCAAACCCCGGCCGGGCAGCCGGAGACTAGAGAAGCCGAAAAACGTTTGGGTTTGTTCAACAACAATAGTGACGCCACCAATCCGCAAAATCAATCAACTGTTCCGCCTTGGTTCAGCGCGATCTCACTTGGACTAAATACCATAGGCAGTATTCAAAAATCGAATCGACAGATAGATCTATCGACCGGAACCTCTTCACCAGGGGCAGTGAAACAAACCTTCGGAGATATTAACAATCTCTCTGGCAATGCAGATTGCAATGCGACTGAGGGCAGTGTTGCGGCAGAAAGCAGTCACCCCTCGTCGGCGTCGAGAATAAGTTGTCAAAGTTTTCCAGATATCAAGCAACAGTCTTGTTATAAAAGTTTACAAGGAAACCAAAGAGAAACTTTAAGCAAATTAATTAAAGAATTTGGAAATTTGCATCCGCTTTCGGTTTGCAAAGCACTTGCCGCAATGAACAAAGGCGATGTCCGCAATAAGGACCAACTTGTTATTGCTGATTTTACTATTACAAAAAACGAAAAAAGACTTTTTATTCTTGATCTTAATAAGCCCAGTATTAAATTAAGTCATATGCCTGATGATCCAAGGATTCACTCTGGACTATTCGTAACTGGTTTTAAAAAAATCGGCACCAATGCTAAAACCGGGCTGCCAGACAAATTTGGAACTGTGGAAAACGGTGGATTTGGAATGGTAGGGATCGAGGCAAAAACCAAAAGTGTCGACAGTGGAATTTTTTTGTTACATCCCGGCGCGCCTGGATCAGCGAACTCCAATATGGAAACACGCGGTTGCACAATCTATGATTCAAGAATGATTCCAGATTTTCAAGCGCTCAAAGTAGGCACTTTAGTTTACAATTTTAAGTCTGAAGAATGCCGCTGACAAGCACTTAGCAAGTAAAATAAATTAATTCTTCAACAAACCAATTTCACGCAAGCGCTGATTTAGAAATTCACCGGCAGTGATATCGCGCAAAACCACTTCTGACCGTGGGTGCATAAAAAATGGCATGCTGTAACGACTGGAATCTGTTGCTTCGGGCGTGTTCACCACTTGATGAGTCGTCGATGGAATTAAACCATTGGTCAATCGCAACAACATATCGCCCGAATCCACAATCAAAGATCCATTTTCTGCATCCACATCCAACCAAGTTCCGTCGCGATCTTTCAATTGCAAACCCGCTGCCGTTGCCGCCGGCAGCAAAGTGATAAAATTAATATCTTCGTGGGCCGCCGCACGCACGCAGCGGGGATCGACATCTTTTGGGATGGGTGGGTAATGCAATAATCTTAAAACTGATTCCCCATTTTCAACCATTCCACTTAATGTTCCAGGCGCATATCCCAGCGGTGCGTCCAGCGCATCCAGCATAATTTTTCCAGCGCGTTCTAAATCATTAAATAATTTAGTAAAAGTTTTTTCAAATTCAGGAATTTCGGCAGGCCAAATATTCGGTTGTTTCGAAGTGTTCCGGCCTGCATGCCAAAATTCTTTTAAATCCATGATTGGATTTCCTTTGGCGTGTTCTTGACCGAACGGAGTGTATCCGCGCTGTCCAGTTTTTTCGGCATTTTGATATTTTAATTTTACTTCGGTCGGCAAAGAAAAAGTTTTCTTTAGAACTTCATAACCTAAATCCAAATCGGCTTTGCTGACACCGTGATCGGTTAAAATTACAAAACCATAATCTTGAAAACCCTTCATCAAGGCTTCCGAGAATTTTTTTTGATTTTCAACATTGCCGCTGGAAAAGTCTTCCAAACTTAAAGTTGGAACTTGGCGTGCTGATTTAAGGGATGTTTTTGCGGAATCTAGGTTTAATGACACAGTTGCCTCCTGAAGAGCTGAAATAGTTAGCCCAATCCTTAAGATTTTTCCACAGGTAAATTTTTACAATGGGAATTGTTTTCCCTATCCAGGCAGATTGGGCTGCAAAATTTGATTTTTTGTTACGCCCTGTGGTATTCCAACAAAGCTAGTTTAATTATACCGGAGGTTTTTTATGTCCAAGCTATTGGCGCTTGCTATCGGATTTAGTCTTTTCAGCACTCAAACATTTGCTGCAGATCCACGCGATCAGCTGCAATCTACTAAAAAAGGAACAGCCACCAGGCTTACTTTTTTACGAGAAAATCTAAGTGCCAAGGACAAAGCCTCGGTCGCAGTTGTAATGGTGGACGGAGTTCCAACCGAAGCGCAAATCAAAACCATCGCAGCAAGTGCTGCTGTTCAATCCCAGTTCAACAACAATGCAGCGACAATTTCCGAAGGCGACCCAGATCCTCGCGAACAGTTAAAAGGCAAAAAAGGCATACCCAGCTTTATCCGCCGCGGAGGAAATGTCTTTGTCGGCTATCGTGCAAACAATTTCTATTGCGGCCCAAACGTAGTTTGGATAGGCGGTCCGAATTACAACCGTCCTTATTATCCCCCACCAATCTATAATTTTTATCCGCCGGTATTTTTACCTTACGCCTCACCCGTTTGCATTCTGCCGCCGCCACCGATTTTTTATGAAGAAGAACGCGAACTTCCTCGTTACCGCACTCGTATTTACCGCGATGAAGTCACTTACGAAAGACGATTGCCAAGGATACGCGGTTCTTAATTTTTAATTTCAAATTTTTTTACTTCGGGGGAAGAATGAAAAAAGCAGTTTCGATATTTGTAAGTTTTTTTTTGACCGCGCAATTTTCTAACGCGCGGTTTAAGGATTCAGCAGAAAAATATTTTCAGTTTGATGCTTCCGTTTCCAAACTATTGGATTTCTGGGGAACACTACCCGCATCCGAAATTAAAATCAAACGTCCTGTTAAAATCGCCATTTTGGATTCGTCATTTGCAGGCTTTGAGAATCAACTTGGGAAAACCATTCCCCCAGATACGGGTTTTTATCAATCACCCGATTCAAATCCATTACCGCCTTCGGCCAAATCTGCACCGAACAGCGCGCCAGTTTCCAGTCACGGTTTAAAAATGGCCGAACTTGTCAGTTTTATCGCAACCGACAAAATGAAATACCCAGAGCGAATCGAGCTGCATCTTTATAACTCTGTAGAAATAAATTTTGAAAGTGCCGTTGAAGACATTATTAAGTGGAAACCAGACTTAGTTTTGTATATGGAAACCTGGCCCCTGGGCGGAAATCACGATGGCAAAGGTTTTATCAATAAAATTGTAAACCGAGCTGTAGATAAAGATATTTTATGGATAAATACAGCCGGAAATTCCGGAGCTTTGACCTACAATGGAAACGTGAAGACTTTGGTTTTAGCCGATAATAAAACCGAATTGGATGCCAAGCGTTTCGAAAAAACTTCTGATCCTGAATATGATGGTTATGCTCAATTGCCAGATAGAAACAATGGATTAAAAATCCATTGCAATGCGCCCGCCGGAAAAAGCTGTTTCATGCAAGCATCCCTAACCTGGACCGCATTCAACGACGATATTGGAATTGGCACTGAAAAGGATTTAGATTTGTATTTTTATAATGACGCTGAAAAACAAGTCGCAGTTTCTAATCTAATACAAATACCTAAGTATTTAGGAAAAGATGAAACAAAATCTACTTTTGCCCAGGAAGAAATCGTCCAAGAAATTCCGCGAGGAACTTATTTTTTCAAAGTTAAAAATTCATCCAGACGATTATTCGATGGCAGTGAAAAGTTTCGCATAAGTTTAAATGGCGATTATTTAGAAATGCCCAAGGCTACCCGAGACGAATCCCTGAGCAATCCGGCAGACAACCCAAAGGTCATCACAGTTGGTGCGATTGATTCCGAAGAATCAGGTATGTCCAAACGCTTAGGTAAGCCCGAACTGTGGGCCCCATCAACTGTGCTGATGAAAACCGGCGATCGATACAGCGGCAGTTCTTATGCGACTGCTTTTGTCGGCGGATTGATTGCTTTATTAAAAATGCAAAATCCTGAAATCACCCGCGAAGAAATTATAAAAAAATCTGTGCACTTTTCTTGGAATAAAGATGAGTTTGGTCAAACCGCCTATTATCCAAAAGTTGAAACAGAAAACTGCAGCAAATGGGGCGATCAATCGCAAACCCCCGCAGCCTTAAAACTTTGGGAACTTTTCGGCGGAAAAATGCTGAAACAAAATGGCTCGTGGACATTCGTCACTCCATTTAAACCACAACAGTTTAACAGCAAAGCCTACAAGGAAACTCAGGCTGCAATCAACAGCAGGGGCTTTTACACTTTCGATGCGCGCAGCAATCCATGTTACAGACCCTATTTTGACGAGGGACAGATTTTTAAGGCTTTTTGAAATAAATATCTGAAACATTGCCAGACACAGCCTAAGCAAAAAAAACGGCGTCTTTTCAGACGCCGCAATCCTTTTCGAAATTTCGTAAAGAAAAAATCAGTGGAAATTTCCTGACTTAACTTTCAATCCTTCTAAATCCTTGATGATGATTTCTTTGCCGTTAATTTCTAACAAGCCTTCGTTTTTAAATTCGGTCAGGTGCCGGCTTAGCGATTCGTTGATCGTGCTGGCCAGTTGCGCGAACTCGTTGCGAGTCAGTTTTAAATTCAGCGACAAACCTTCGGGAACTGGAACCGCAAATTTCTCGGCCAGAATGACCAACTGAAACGCAATTCGTTCTTGCACGGATGCAAGATAGTGCAACTGAGTTGTCATTTCGTAAGACTCAACGTCGGCTGCTGCTTGATGCAATAAATAGCTGATCATTGGGTTTGAATTTTTCAAAGTCGCCATGACCAATTCTTTTGGGTAAAGCCATACGGTGGTTTTTCTGACCGCAACGGCAGATGCCTTAGAATTTGTTTCTTGAATCAAAGCTTTGTAACCAAAATATTCTCCGGGTGACACTAGCTTGGTGACGTATTCTGGGGTCGAGGTTCTGCCGCGTGCCAGTTGGCGATTGACCACCAGTTTCAAACAACCCGTTTGCACATAATAAAGTCCGCGGGGGATTTCGCCTTCGCGGAACAGGGTTTCGCCTTCGCGCAAGTCGATGGTCTCGTAGGGAAGCTCTTCGTGGTTGCTGATCACTTCATTTTGGTGACCGGCAAATAATACTTGTTGCATGTTTAAACTCCTTTGAACTTTGTTTTTAAGCACTATTTATGTTTACAACTTTTTAAACATAAATGCCAGCTTTCCGTTTAGCACGTCTAGTCTGATTGGGTCAAAGCCAGCTGCTTTTACAAACTATTGATTTTACGAGCTTTTCGCATAGTATGCCGGACTATGTTAAAACCACTATGTCGCTGTGCAGTCATATCTTGTGTAGTCCTGGCCGTATGTCAACCCTCTGTTTTTGCATGGGGAGGCCGGGGCCACCACGCCATTTGTTCTTCCGCTGTTCACTTAGTTAAGAACAAAGAATTGAAAAGCTTCCTGCAATCGAAACCCCAGATCCTGGGTTATCTTTGTAATATCCCCGACACTGGCTGGAGAAGCCTTCCCAAAGAACAAAGCGAATTAGGCAATCCCAGCCACTATATCAATCCCGAAGCATTAAATATCAGCCTGGAGCAAACCCCCTTAGATTTTAAAAAGGCTTTTGAGGCTTGGAAAAAGTTAAAGAATATCTCGGATGCAAAAGACGACCCAAAATTAAAAATACAGTTTCACGAGGATTTGGGAGGGCTGTGGTGGCGGGCCGAACAATTTTATAATTTATCCAGCAAAGAACTTCGTAAACTAAAAACTGCGAAAGATTCAGATAAAAAAATAATTTTAAAAACTTTTTTAACATATCTAGGACTGATGGGCCATTTTATCGGTGACGTCAGCCAGCCCTATCATTCCACCAAAGATTACGATGGATTCAAAACTGGCCATGGCGGCATTCACATCTATTACGAAGAAGATTGTGTCGCAGAATTTTCTGCTGATCTCGAGAACAAAATTTTTACGGCAGCACAAAAATTTCAGCAGCCTACTTGGATTAAAAATAAAATTCTGGAAAATATGAAAGAACTTTCAAAGATATCCCTGAGTGAGTTACCGCAAATTGAAAAGCTGGACCCACTGATGGAAAAATCAGGTGAAAAAGATAAACACGGAATTTCTAAAAAGGCCGAACGGAAATCCACAGCCGAGGGTTACAAAGTTTTTCACGAGTTGATCGAAACAGAACTGGCCCGAAGTGCTGTCTTACTTGCCCACAGCTGGGATGAGATTTTCGAAAAATCTGGTTCGCCGGATTTTAAAATTCACGGCTGGCTGGATTTTCCCCATCAACCAGAATTTATTCCGCCTGATTATTTTTAAACCATCGAACTATAAAATAAAAAAAGCCCCTGGTATTACCCAGAGGCTTTCGCGAATTCGATCTTAAGATCTAATGCTTACCAGTTGTAAGTCAAAGAAGCGTTCGAAGCGAAAGTCGCTCCGTCTGTTCCTAACACACCAGTAGTTGCACCAATAAGAGCTGCATCCAAAGTTGTGCGACCCCATTTGAAGCCTAAACCAGCTGCAACTGTATTGTTCGCTTCCAAAGAACCAGCATCAGGAGCTGTAGTTCCTGTTGGAGGAGTTGCACGAGTTGAACCCAACAAAATATTTTGAGTTACAGAAGCGCGCAATACTAACCAAGTAGCTGCTTCAGTTTCCAAACCAATAATAGCTGGCAAACCTGTAGCTTCTAATTTACCGCCACCAGTGTTGTCTTTTTGAGTCGAACCTGTGTAAGAGACTCCGTAGAAGAAGTTAGTTCCATCTTTGATATGGCTGTTAACAACACCTAAACGGTAGTCGTTGATGTCGATATCAGCAGTAGTAGTTCCTGCAAGAGAAACTTTGCCACCAGTTGTGCGGTAGTTTCCATAGATGTACAAAGAATCCATTTTGTATCCGCCGCTAACTTTAGCAGTTGTTTTTCCAGTGAATTTCAGCTCATCACCTACAGCTCCACCTACAAAAGTACCTGGAGTTACAATAGTTCCCTTAACTTCAGAAGCAAGACCTACTGTAGCTTCAGCATCCCAGTTTGCACCAGCAACACCCGCTGCAACACCGTAAGCACTAGATTTGCGGCTATTGTAAGTTCCAAGGTTAGCATTAGTAAGAGCGCCAGGACCTGACATTGTAGTGTCAGTCGATTTGCGATCAGACTGAGCTAAGTACAAGTGAACGCCCCATGGCATATCGCCGGCTTTTGATCCGTAAAGCAAAGAAATTGGGTTTGGAGTTCCAATTTGTCCCAACACAGCGGCTTGTGAAGTTTGTGCGGCAGTTCCAACACCATTATTGGATGCGCCTAAACCGAAGGTCAAAACATCTGTTAGGTTTGTTGATTTACGACCTAAGTATGCTCCCCAGCTGCTGTCTCCAGATTTTTTCAAAAATCCGCCTTCTGCTGTTTTTGCACCAGATACGTTGTTCGTGTTCGTGGATGCAGTTCCGAACTCAAAAGTTGCAACATCTCCGAACTGGGAGATTTTGTTGGGTTGCTCGAAAACATCCTGGATGTCGTCGATTTGTTGCGCGAGTTGCAAAGCGTTGATTCGCGCTTTGGATGCAAATGCAGTTGCTGACATTAATGTCAGAGCTGCAATCATCATGGTTTTTTTCATTTGTGTGTCCTTTCGGTTAGTTTATGATTTTCTCAGGACGTAAGTTGTGTTTAACAAACTATCCTTTGGTCATCATTATTTATGAACTTTTTTAATAACTATTAAAATCGTAATGAGCTGCAAATTAAAATCAAGTCTAAAGCATTGTTGGCCAATTGCAGCCAGACTTTGATGCTGTTGTAAAAATGCACAAATATTTGGTTAAAATTTTTTAATGTTTCGATTTGTTCATTCTGTTAGCACAAAAAATTTTGCTAATTTTATTTTTCAAATTCTTAGGAAAAGCTTACTGGGCTTATGTTTGCTGTTTTGTTAATTTTATTTTTTTGGAAAAATTAAGCATTAATTTTTGGTGTTGCAGCAAATACATACATAGTCTTAACTTGCCCAATTGGGTGATTTGACACTATGGACCAAAGTCCTAGTGCTTTGCGTAAAATATGAGACAATGGGTGCGAGACCCCAAAAAAATGCATGATGGTGAAAATGGGACAAAATAAAATTGTGAAGAAACAAATAGTTTTAGGCAGCGTAAAAAGACATCCGGATGGTTTCGGATTTTTAATTCCGGATTCAAAAGAAATCGTCGATGTCTATATTCCACGACAAAGTATGAAGGGCGTGATGAACCAAGACCGCGTTATGGTGGAAGTATTTTCCGAACGCAGTGGGGATCGTTTGCGCGGTGAAGTTTTAAAAGTGGTCGAGCGTTCGCAGAAAAAAATCGTCGGCGTTTTACATTGGTTGAATGATAAGGCCGGAATTATTCGCGATGACTCGCATTCGTGGGGCGAAGATTTGCGCGTGCAAAAAATCAACGGCATGTCAGCCCCCGAGGGATCTTGGGTGGCCATTGAAATCATACATTATCCCGGTGAATCGAAAGCCTTCGAAGGACGCGTCGTTGAAATTTTAGGTGATATTCAAAGTGCGGTTTCGGATGTTAAGCGAATTATTTACCAAAGTCAGATTCCCACGGATTTTTCCCCCGAGGTGAAACGCGAAATTTCTGGACTTAAACCAAATCCGATTGAAAAGGATTTCGAAGGCCGAAAAGACCTGCGCAGTAAAAATCTCATTACTATAGATGGTGCAACCGCCAAAGATTTTGATGATGCCATTTATGTGGAAACAAATTCCAAAGGATTTTTACTGTATGTCGCCATCGCTGACGTCAGTCATTATGTGGTTCAGGGCACGGCCTTGGACAAAGAAGCTTACGAGCGCGGCACCAGTATTTATTTTCCTGGAACCGTTGTGCCCATGTTGCCAGAAATTTTAAGCAATGAACTTTGTTCGTTAAAACCCCATGTGCCCAGACTTTGCTTGGTTGCCGAAATGCAATTTGATTTTGCTGGAGAGAAAAAATCCGCGGTGTTTTACGAGGGCATTATGGAAAGCAAAGCACGTGTGACTTATGGGCAGGCTCAAGAAGTTGTGGATGGGGCGACCCCGCCGGAATTAAAACATGTGGAAAAAAATATTCGCGCGTGCGCGGATTTGGCTAAGATTTTAATGGATCGCAGATTTAAAAATGGATCTTTGGATTTGGATATTCCTGAATCACAGATTATTTTGGATTCCAGTGGGGAGCCCATTGATGTGATTCGCAGTGAAAGGCTTTTTGCTCACCGATTGATTGAAGAAATGATGTTGGCGGCCAACGTTGCGGTGGCGGAATTTTTAAGTTCAAAAGATATTCCTGCCATTTATCGAATTCATGATTCGCCCAAACCCGAGATGTTGGAACTGTTGGAAAATTATTTGCGGACCTTTGGAATTCATTTAGCCAAGGGTGCTGTTCAATTGCAGAAAAAATTGACCAAGGCTTTGGAAGAAGCTTCGCACAAACCGGAAGCTGCGGTTTTGAATATCTTGGCTTTGCGGACGATGAGTCAGGCTCAGTATAATACAGATAATCGCGGGCATTTTGGTTTGGGGTTTAGTCATTATACTCATTTTACTTCGCCGATTCGGCGTTATCCGGATTTGATTGTGCATCGACTTTTGAAAAATCAAATTATGCCGAAGTCCAAATACCGATTGGTTCCCCTGGACGAGTTGTCAGGAATGGGAACTTGGTTGTCGGCTTGCGAGCAACGGGCGGCCAAGGCCGAACGTCTGTTGGTCAGCATTAAAAAAGCCCGCTTGATGCAAAAACATGTGGGCGAAAAATATGAAGGCATTATTAGTTCAGTCACTCGTTTTGGAGTTTTCGTTTTATTAAGACAATTCGAAGTCGATGGTTTGGTTCGCAAAGAATCCTTAAGTCCCGAATCGCTCGAGTTTGACGAAGATAATTTGCGCCTAACTGCCAAACGCAGTGGAAAATCCTGGAAATTAGGGGACCTAATCACCATTATGGTTGTCGATGTCGACCTGCAAAATGGACAGATCAATTTTGATTTGCCCGAAAACGAAGGCCGCAAGCAGCTTGCAAAAGACCCCCGAAAAAACGTAAAAGGATCAGATGCTAAGGATCGGTTTGAAAAACGCAGTTCGACTGAAAAAGATAGTGGGCGTGTTCGCCAAACACGGTTTTCAAAACGTGGTGGAAAAGATTCAGCTGGGAAAGTTTCTAAGCAGAAAAAAGCGCCTCGCCGAAGACGTTGAGGTTTTAACTGCCGCCGAACGAGTGCGGCGTTGTTTCGAAGAACTGGGCCCCACCTTTGTCAAACTTGGACAGTTGCTGGCCAGCCGTCCTGACTTAGTCCCCGAAGAATATGTTTTAGAATTTTCCAAACTGCATGACCGCGTGCAGTCCTTAGATTTTTCTATTGTGCAAAAACTTTTACAAGATGAATTGGGTTTAGAAAATTTTAAAAAACTGGTCTGGATCGACCCCGAGCCAATTGGTTCAGCAAGTATTGCGCAGGTCCATCAAGCGCGATTGATCACTGGCGAAGAAGTTGTGTTAAAAGTTCAGCGTCCAGGAATTACTAAAACCATCGAAGAAGATCTGGGCGTTTTGTATATGATTGCAGAATTGATTGCCAAGTATCTGCCCGAAACGCGTCCCTATGATCCTGAATCCATCGTGAATGAATTTTTTAAAACTTTAGAATTGGAAACCAATTTTATTGTCGAAGCGAACAATATGCGTCGTTTTCAGGAAAATTTTAAAACGGATTTAGAATTAAAAATTCCCAAAGTTTTTTGGGAACTGACCACAGAAAGAATTTTAGTTCAGGAAGCCTTGAAAGGAATTCCTTTAAGCCAAGATGCTTCCCTGCGGCAGCCCGATGTTGATCCCCATGTTGTGATTGGCAAGGCGTTGAAAATTTATTTGAAAATGGTTTTTGTGGACGGACTTTTCCACGGAGATTTGCACGCCGGGAATTTTTTTATTTTTCCTTCCAACAAATTGGGTTTAGTGGATTTTGGCGTGGTCGGAAGATTGAATCACAAAACCAAGCGCTCGATTGCATCGATGCTGCTGGCTTTGTCGAAGGAAGATTACGAACGCTTGGCTTATGAGTATGTGGATTTGGCTTTGTTTACAGAAAAAATTAATACCGACCGATTTGCGCGGGATTTGCGGGACTTGATTGCGCCTTATTTTGGTTTGAATTTAAAAAACGTGAATCTTGGAAAATTATTATTGTCGTCGGCTTCGATTGCGGCCCGCCATCATTTGGTGGTTCCGTCGGAATTGATGATGTTTTTTAAATCGATTATTTCCATCGAGGGCTTGGGGTATAAAATTGATCCCGCTTTTGATTTCCTAAAATCCTCATTGGAATTTGCAGGCGAATTGGCGTCAACGAATATGGAACCTGCAAACTTAATGCAGGGCTGGGCCCAGGTTGCTCGCGAATCGAAAAATTTAATTTATAGCTTCCCCCGCGAAGTCAGTTTTTTACTGCGAAAATTAAACAGTCCAGATCATGCATTTCGTTTTGAGCTGAAAGAGAAAAAAGAAATTTTTAAAGTTTGGGAAAATTCTTTTCAATTGGTTTTCTTAGGGATTATTATTGGTTTCTGTATTTTAAGTGCTTCGATTTTAAGTTTGCGCAGCAGCATGGGAAATTTAAGCGAACTGCCGTCGTTAAGTTATTTAATTTTTGGTTTTGGCGCAGCCCTGATGATTTGGGCACTTAGGAAGTGGAAGTAAATGCAAAACCGAGTTCCACCCGAAGTTAAGCAGCTTTCTGATTCGATCGGACATTTTATCGAATACTGGGGTTTTAAAAAAATCCACGGACGAATTTGGACCCATATCTTTTTATCCCCAGAACCGATCGATGCCGCCACCCTGGTGCGGAAATTAGGCGTTTCCAAAGCTTTGGTAAGTCTGGCCGTCAAAGATCTTCTGCATTTCAAAGTCATCGAAGTCGCCGGCAAAGGCCTGCGTCGCAAAATTATGTTGAAACCTAATAATAATATTTTAGAAATTATCACCAACGTTTTAAAAATGCGCGAGTTGGAACTGCTGCGCAAAACCGAAGAAGCTTATTTCAAAGTCAAAACAGCTTTGGATACGGACAGTCTGAAAATAAACGAAACTCAGTTTGAAAATCTGGGCGAGCTAATTTGCACGGCGAAATCAGGACTACAAAGTTTTGTGGATTCACCACTGACTCATCTGCCGATCGATTGCGATCCCGAAGACTAGTTTTGCGGCCGATCCGGTTTTTGTAATTGCAACTGCCACCAACCAACATCCCACCACTGATCCAGTTTGAAACCAATGTCTTTATAAACACCAACCGATTTAAATCCCAAAGATTCATGCAAAGCAACACTGGCTTTATTGGGCATAAGCATAACCAGCCACCGAGCCATCAATTTCAAAAACAAGCCAAGAATATTCTTTCCATCGATTTTCAAATTCAAGCAAACTAGGAACTTCGGTTTCAAAAGAAATAGCAGAATCCAGAATAGCTGGACGATAAATCTCAAGCATACGAGCAACATCAGATTTCAAAGCAGATCGTATTGTCATGCCCGAGTAATAATAAAAGCGACGGCCAAGATCAAGGTCCGAGAGGTCGAAATCATCTGAAATAAGAATGCGAACGATGAAGTTGCGGAGTTAGGCGGAATTCCTTTTGGTATCGCAAGTGCGTTAGAATTTTTTGGAATTTATATTTTTTAAGCGGATTTAAAATTTAAATAGCTGCTGTGCTCAAGCAAATTCTTCCAGACCTCAAAAATGCAGGATGCGTCCGCCCTACTGGGCGGTTTTTGGAGGCATGGAGCCGCGTCTGGAAAATTTGCTTGAACACAGCAGCTATTTAAATTTTAAATCCGCTTAAAAAATATAAATTCCAAAAAATTCTAACGCACTTGCGATACCAAAAGAAACGGCGTACCTAAGCCAAGAGCTTCAGGGCTAATTGCTGCGACTGATTGGCTTGGGCTAGAACCGCGGTTCCTGCTTGCAACAGAATATTATTGCGAGTCATTTCAGTTGTCTCGACAGAAATATCTGTGTCGCGAATTCGTGAATTTGCGGCCGACATATTTTCGTTATAGACCATCAAGTTGTTCGAAGTTGTTTGTAATCGGTTTTGCATAGCCCCGAAGTTGGCGCGCATCGCACTGATCGAAGTGATCGCGTCGTCGATGATTTGCAAACTTTGCTGAGCACCTTCTTTGGTCGATGCCGTTTCCGCAGTCATTCCCAATGCTTCCAAAGTTGCGTTTGCAGCAGCCACGTTGAAAGAAATTCGATCTTTGAAGGGATCGTTTTGAACACCGACTTGAAT
>JBBQHD010000047.1:0-19615 GCA_038323665.1 Bdellovibrionales bacterium | reverse complement strand
CGTTCAGTAAAGCCTGGACGTAATCTTTTAAGCCCGCTTGGTCGCTGTTGAAACCTGTGTAAGCTGGGTTTAAATCAAGTGCGAAAGTAAATCCGCCGGCTTGGCGATTGAATCTGATTTCTGCTTGTAGATTTGTGTAGGGAATGCTGTCCACGCGAACAGTGCTTGGTAATTTAACTAGGTCTATTTTTGCCGAAATGTTTATCTTAATGGATTCAACATCATCTTTATCATCTTTTTTCAATTCTGTAACGGTGGCTTTGATTTCAGCAGCATCGCCGTATTCTTTTGTGGGTTCTTCTAGCGCATTCTTAACTAGATCCGTCAGGGTTGTCGCATATTCGTTCAGTTGTTTTTGTGTTAAAATCTTCAACAAATCCAGTTTCACATCCAAGCCAAGATTCAGTTTTGGAATTCCGTCTACAGGATAAATATAGGAAATTGGTTTCGCAGTTAGCAGTAAATTGTTGGTAGATCCTTTGGCCGCTAGAAAAAGATCGGCTACGAATTCACGCGTGTTTTTTTCGTCGGCTGATAATTTATCAAACTTAACAAAAACTTGTGTAGTGATGCTTTGGAACGGCTGTAAAAGTTCGGTTACCTTTTTGTTGACATCTTCCACCGTATTTTTGGTTTGTCCCCAAGCTGCGCTTGTGGCGAACAGAGTTGCGATCGTTAATAATTTTATTTTGTTTTTCATAAATCCCCCTTGTTGGCAAAAATCTAAAGTAATTCCGCTAGGAATGGTAATGTTAGTTACACTGAACGCAATGCATTCTGATTTTTTTAATTTTAAAAGAAATGACGCAAGGGCTATCGACCCAAAAGCAAAGTTTGCTGGAACACCAGATTTTTTCGGCCCCAATCTCGGAAGGCGCAGATTCTTAACGAATGATTAAGTGGCTCGTTGTCTTTTTGCTCGAGCGCTTTTTCTTCGTAACGCACACTTAATCTTTGCTGATCGCGCGGCGACAGATTGTCCATGGCTGGATCCAAGTGTGCCCCCATGCAGAATGGCGCATAGGCTTGCCAATCGGTAAAGGCCAAGCTTTGGATGCACATACGATCTAGAAGTAAGCGTGCACTTTTAAACTCATCGTCGACGCTGAAGTTTTCTGAATACGGCGAAATCGACAACGGATAACGATCCGAATGCCACCAATGCCTGGCCAGCATTCCAAAAGGTTGGAATATGGGCATCAATTTTAAAAACGCGCCCGATACCGGGTGTTCAACATCCACCTGCGAACGCACTGAAAAAGTTCCCGGGGTTTGCCTGGGCAAAATAAAATCATTGCTTAGTCGAGACATCGAATCCCAAAAAATTCGCCAGCCACCGGGTTTTTTATTTTCCGCAATCATTTTTAGCGTCGACATAGTTTGGATTAAGTTGTCTTTGAAAAGCATTTCGGTGGCTTCTAAATTACCCTTGTTTAATCGCAAAGCCGTTTGTAAATCGGTTTTTACATAGGCGCGGTTGCCAAAATAAAGACTGACCATACGGTTTTGAATAGAATCCCCGGTGGCGTAGAAAAGTTCTTCTTCTGCAGGGGTAAAATCGACCCGTTTTTTCAGCATCAGCGAATAATCAGACAAAACAAATCCTGCCATGCGAGTGGAAATAAATCCGGATCTTTGCAGTCGCATATTGAATTGTTTAAAGACCTCATCAATAAAATCTTGATAAGCCCTGGCAATGCGTTGGGATTGTTCTTCGGATAAATCGGATGCGTTCGATGACTCTGCAAAAGTTTTTATTTTTGCATAACTTTCTAGAATGCGCTGAATGCGAACCTGAGTGTCAATGATAACTGGAATTAGTGCAACGTCACCGCCCAATTTTTGTAAACGCAATTTAAAATTTTCTAAATAAATTTGGATGTGTTTAAGACTTTCGATGACTGTCAACCCGTTGGCAGTCAGGGCCTGTGCGACTAAGGCGGGTTTATCGACAATAAACCATTTACTGTAAAATTGGTTGGCCTGATCGTTGGCCAGATCGATTAATTTATTTAATTGTTCCCCGATGATATCGGCTAACTTATCCGGATCGTTTAAGAAATCTCGGTATTTTCCACCCTGGAACATCCATTCATACCAGTTTTGGCGAACTAAATATTCGCCATTTTTTTGTGATCCTGAAACTTGCGCCGGCAGTTCGCCCACCCATCCGACAAAGAAAAACGGAATTTCAATCATGGGTTTACTGATAATAAAGAAGTTCGTGCTTGCGCCACCGCGAATGGCCAGATTACTTACTAAGGCCTCGATCATATCTAGAACATCATTGCGTTTAATATTATCATCGGTTCGCGTTTTTAAGGTTTCGCGGCGCTTGTTATAAATCCCTTGCGCTGCCTTGACTCGTTTTAAATGGTTATTGAATTCATCCAAAACCGAGTTTTGAAAATCGGCATCGGTTTCAATTTTTGGATCCACACCGATTTGCACGCGTTGTAACCAAGTCGTGATCAGAGGAACTTGATTCGACAATAAATAATAACCTTCAAAAGGATTTTTAATTTCTGTTTTATCCGGAGTCACCACTGTTGGTGCTGCAAATACTTTTTCTTCGGCAGTTTTAATGGACGCTTGCGGTTGCGGGGCCAAAGATCGATTGCCTTTTTCAAACAGCAACATGGCATCGCGCGCAGAACAATATGCTTCGGCAGTGCTTTCCGTTAAACAGGACATGGCCGTCATTAACTGTTGATCATTTAATCTTTTCAAAACGCGCGAAAATTTTCTTTCGCGCAAGGTGGTGGATAAATTGGAAAGTGTATTGGCCAGTCGACTGGAAACTCCGTTGCCGGCAGTGACAAATGCTGAACTCATTTTTACCAGCGAAGATAAAACTTGCCCAACGGCATCTTTGCCCATCACGCACTGATCCAGTTGTGGCAATTGGCCCAAAACCTGGTCGACCATGCCAATCCCTGTAAAAGCTGCGCGACTGGAACGATCACCCAAGGCTTTCAGGGATTTCATCGAAGCACCGGTTTCTTCGGAGGCTTTTGCTGTCAGTAAAGAATTTTCTACGTCTCGGGCGATCATTAATTTGGCGGCTTCGCTTTTCATTTCAGCGCTGCCAGAAATGAAATTTCTTAGGGCGGTGATTTCGCCAGGTAAGCTCATCATTCGCGAAGTTGCGGCATCGGGATCTTTCAGACCTTTGAATTCTTCATCGAGGGCAGCGAATTGCGAGCGCATGGCATCGCCTAAGCCTTTGCAGTTCGCATCGTTTTTTAATTGCAATGTCAGGTCGGCAATTTTTTGCGCAGCTTGTAAGGCAGTTACTGTCCATTGTCCCTGTGATGCGCAGGCTCCGGAAAATACAAAAGGCTGGGAAACAGTTTGGTTTCCCGAAGTGAATCCTGAAATACCATATAACAATATTGCTGTGGAGATTATCCACGTAGATTTTTTTCCCCTCAAGACTTCCCCCGCACGAACTAAAACCCCGAAGGAAAATTAAGTCAAGAATTGGACAAGCTAAAATACAATTTTAATAATTATGGCTGGGCAAAAGATTTTTTATGGGCGAAGTTTCTTCGCCCATAAATTCGACTTAAGAAATAAACAACATCTCACGGTATTTGGGCAGCGGCCATGCCTCATCAATCATCAAAGTTTCCATTTGATCCACGCAGTTGCGCAGTTCAAACATCGCGGTCGCTACTTGCTCGGAATACAATTCAGATTTTTTGTATTCATCATGAGTGTCTTCCGCAGTTTTCGAAACTTTGTTCAAGTCCACTAATTTTTCTTGTGATTTTTTCAATAAATCCCCAAGTGCAGTCAATGCCGCAATTTGCGGGGCCTCGAGGCCCAAAGATTTTGCAGCCACAGCAGCTTGGCTAAGCTCCCCGTGATACAGCATGCAAGATGGCAGCACCTGTGTGTTGACCATAGTTTTTAAACAGTCGACTTCGATTTGCAAATTTTTGATATAACGTTCTAAACGAACATTGTACCGTGAATGCACTTCTTCTTCTGACAAAATTTTGTGATCTTGAAAGGCCTTGATGGTGACTGGTGAAATTAATTCTTTGATGGCTTCGGGGGATTTGCGCAGATTTTTTAATCCGCGTTTTGCAGCCTCTTTAACCCAATCTTCGGAATAACCATTGCCTTCGAAACGGATTGCTTTGGTTTCTTTGATCACCGAACGGATCACTTCGAAAATCTTAGCAGTGTCTTCGTTTAAATTTCCGTTGATGCCGGCCGCTTGCAACATCGCGGAAATGTCTTTCATCCCATCAGCAACAGCTGCGTTTAAGGCGGTTGCAGGGAGAGCTGTGTTTGCGCTGGATCCAACTGCGCGGAACTCAAATTTATTTCCGGTAAAAGCAAATGGCGAAGTTCGGTTGCGATCGGTATTGTCTCGCATCAGCGCTGGCAAATGTGTCAGTCCCAATTCCATCACCGCGCGATCGGCATTGGCTGAAGAAACTTTGTTCGATTCGATGTCATTGCAAATTCGGGTCAGCAAATCGCCCAAGAAAATCGAAATAATCGCAGGTGGAGCTTCATTGGCACCCAAACGATGATCATTTCCGCTGGAAGCAATTGCTGCACGCAACATTCCCGAATGTTTGAACACACCTTTTAAAATCGAACTTAGCACCAACAAGAAACGAATATTTTCATGCGGAGTTTTCCCTGGATCTAATAAATTTTCACCATCGACGCTTTTGTCAGTGGATGAAATTTGCATCGACCAGTTATTGTGTTTGCCCGAACCGTTGATTCCAGCAAATGGTTTTTCATGTAAGATCGCTTGCAGATTATGACGTTGAGCAACTTTCCGTATAACTTCCATCGTCAATTGATTGTGATCAGTTGCAATATTGGCATCTTCGAAAATCGGCGCAGTTTCAAATTGGTTGGGTGCGACTTCGTTGTGCCGAGTTTTAATGGGCACACCTAATTTATAAAGTTCATATTCCATTTCCGACATAAATGCCAAAACGCGGGAAGGAATGCTGCCGAAATAATGATCTTCCAGTTGTTGTCCTTTGGGGGGTTGTGCTCCTAGAACGGTGCGGCCGGATAATAATAAATCGGGGCGCAATGTTGCAAAAGATCGGTCGACCAAAAAATATTCCTGTTCGATTCCCAATGTTGCGCTGATGCGTTTGACATGGGTGTCGCCCATTAATTTTAAAAGTTCGCAACCTTGTTTCGACAAAGCTTCGATGGATCTTAGCAAAGCTGTTTTTTCATCCAAGGCTTGGCCGTGATAACCGATGAAGACCGATGGAATGCAAAGTGTTTTCGAACCCGGAGCATCCATAATAAACATCGGCGAAGATGGATCCCAGGCCGCATATCCGCGCGCTTCGAAAGTCGTGCGCATTCCACCTGATGGAAAACTGGAAGCATCGGGTTCGCTTTGCACCAATTGCGATTCAGAAAATTTTTCTAGAACTGTGTTGTTGTCATCAAAAGAAATAAAGGCATCGTGTTTTTCTGCGGTCAATCCCGTCAATGGTTGAAACCAGTGAGTATAATGAGTGACGCCTTTCGACAGGGCCCATTCTTTGACTGCCTTTGCAACGGCGCCAGCAACATCGGAATCTAATTTTTGTCCCGCTTGAACTGCGGCCAGTAATTTTTTGAAAGCTTCTTTGGGAAGTTTTGCTTCCATTTTCGGAAGATCAAAAACGTTTTGTCCAAAAAATTCAGAAATTTTCTGGCGTTTTCCATTTTCGTCCCTGGGGGGATCGAATTTTTTTGGGGTGCGGTTGTGGACGTCTACGATTGCTTGGAAACGCATGGATGCGCCCAATGAGGGGGTTGTTCCCGACATGATTTCTCCTTTGGTTAAATGGGCCGGACGCAATGCCGAGCCCTAGGCCCAAGCTTGCTCGAAAACCCGCATCGGGCGCAAGCGAAATTTATTTGTGGGCGGCGGCGCTATTCGGGTTAAATTTGCATAAGTCTTATTCCGTGGACGCGCATCCATGCGCTCTGGGCACAGATTTTTCGACAGTAGTCGAAAAAACGCGTCACGATTCTGTGAGGCCTTCCAGGACAATATATTACTTATTTTTAGAATTTATTTTTAAGACCCAAATACAAATTTACCGCTTCACCGATTTAGGATCCATTGCCTCTTGCAGCCCGTCGCCTATGAAATTGAAACTTACTACCGTAATCCAAATCAGCAGTCCCGGCAAAATTGCTATCCATACGCTTTTGTAAATTACTTCTTGTGCGTTGTTCAGCATATTTCCCCAGCTTGCTGTTGGGGGCATAATTCCTAGGCCTAAGAAGCTTAAGGCTGCTTCGAATAGAATTGATTCGCCGACGCCCAAGGTTACTGAAACTAGAAGTGTGGCAATTACGTTTGGCAGTAAATGTCTGAAAATAATGGTGGAATCTTTTGCTCCCAGAGTTCTTGCTGCCAAGACAAATTCACGTTCGCGCAAGGTTAAAATACTTCCGCGCACTAGTCTTGCAACGGGCATCCAACTAAACAAACACAGTAGAATAACCATTTTAAAAACACTTTCGAATTCCCCGCTGATCAGGGATTTTAAACCGGGCAGTTTGGTTAAATCGATGGCCGCAAAAACAATTAAGACCGGGACGATCGGTAAACTTAAAAGTGCATCAGTTACTCGCATCAGCAAAGTATCAATAATACCTTGATAAAAACCGGCTATGCCGCCAATTAAAAAACCGATCAATGCTGAAACAAGTGCAACTAAAACGCCGACGCCCATGGAAACTCTGGTTCCATACAGCAAGCGAATCGCAACATCACGCCCAATTTCATCGGTGCCAAATAAATGGAAAGTCGAAAAAGTTTTGCTTAAAGTTTGCAAAGATTTTTTTTCCGGCAAATCGATTTGTTTTAAAAGTTTTTGAATTTCTTCGGGGTTTTTAGAAACCAATTCATACAAAGCATCGTCAACAGTTACATTCAGCAATTGTTTTTCCACGATTGCAGCAGATATTTTTTTGGCATTTTCGGGATTGTCTTTGATCCATTCGGTGATTTTATTTTCCCGCTGATCGGCTGCTTCTTCAGCATAAGTGAAAGGCTCGAGATATCTGGCCGAAACATTTTGGCTGTTGGGGTCGATGCCGGTCCAGTCAGAGATTAAATCAGCCGACAGCGCCAAAATTGTCAGACTGACGATCACGACAAGACCTACCACGGCTAATTTGTGGCGGAAAAATTCTTCGATGATCATCGATCGCATCGAGCGCGCGTGATCCATCAGGAATAACTAATTCTAGGGTCAATAACCCCATAAAGTAAGTCGGCAACCAAACTCATAATCAAAACCATGCTGACGGAAATAATAAAAGAAACCATAGCAACGTTGTAATCGTTGGCCATGATGGAATCATAAATTAATTTTCCTACACCTTGGTAGGCAAAAACTGTTTCGGTTAATAATGCGCCGGAAAAAATAGTCGATATAGACAGCGCAATGATCGTAATGACCGGAATCAAAGCATTGCGAAAGGCGTGTTTCCAAATCACATCATGCATCGATAAACCTTTGGCTTTGGCGGTGCGAACAAAATCAGTTTGCAAAGTTTCGCGCATCGACGAACGAACAAATCTGACGAAGCGACCGATTTGCTGCAGCGATAAACTTAATACCGGCAGAATAATATAAAGTCCGCGATCCCAAAAATATCTCCAGGAACTGGAAAATTCCGCATCGATGGTTTCGGTGCCACCAGCGGGCAACCAGCCCAGTTTAACTGCAAAAATTAATATTAACAGAAGCCCCAGCCAAAAACTGGGCACAGAAATTCCTGTAAAAGAAAAAATACTGACAAAAGTATCCAATTTAGAATTGGGTCGAAGGGCCGAAAAAACCCCCAGCGGAATAGCGATGGCCAAAGAAAAAATCAGTGCGATCAAAGATAAAATAAAACTATTCAGTAAACGCGCGCCAATGATTTCCGTCACTGGTACACGGTAAGTGCGCGAATAACCCAAATCCCCGTGGGCAATAGTTTTGACCCAATTTATATAACGAGTGGTGGCTGGTTGATTCAAACCATAAAGTTCCCGCAGCCGTTCGACATCGGCAGTTGTCATTTTAGGATTGGACGACAACATTAATTCGATCGGATCACCTGGCATCAAAGACATCAGAAAAAAACAGACGTAAGAAACCAGGGCGATCATAATCATGGTTTGAATAATTCTTCGCAAAATATAAGACGACATAGTTTATTCTAAACTCCAATTTTCAGCATTGTAAGTTTCGTAAAACTGGTGGCCTGACATTCTAAAATTTTTCAAATTTTTGGGAACGACACTGATATCGGCGCGGTAATACAAAGGCAATACAGGAATGTCTTCGCTGTAGTATTTCACCATTTCATGAGCCAAATCTAAGCGTTTATTGTAATCGAATTCCAAATCCATCGCATCGATGGCAGCATCCATTTTTGGATTAACCCAGCCCGGTTGGTTCTGTCCTGAATAAGAATTTTTTGCCGAAGGAATGGATTTGCTATGTTGGGTCGATCTGGGGTTATTTTCTGGATTGCTTGCCCAAGCATACATCGCCATGCCTTCGAAGGCATGCTTGCGAGTGGTTTCGCCAAAGAAAACTCGTCCTGGTTGATTTTTAATAGTGATTTCAACGCCAACTTGTTTCCATTCTTCTTGTAAGTAAGCTTCTACGGTTTCTCGGGTTTTATTTCCCGCGGTCGACATCAAAGATAAACTTAGTTTTTTGCCATCTTTGTAGCGATAACCATCCTTGTCGTTTTTCTTCCATCCGGCTTCGGTCAGCAATCGATCCGCATCGCGTTTTGAATAGCGATAGGTTTTCACAAATTTTGGATCGGCAGTATACCAAGGATCTTTTGGGTCGATAAAATGCAAGGCCGGAGGCTGTTTTCCCTCGAACAAGGCCTTCACCAAATCATCGCGGTTAATGGCGTGCAATAAAGCTTTGCGAACGTTGATGTCTTTCAAAATCGGATTGTCCAAATTTAAATCAATGTGTTCGTATGTATTGCTTTGCACAAACTGGACATCGTAAGGAAGTTTTTCAGCTTTGACTTTCTTATCCAATGCTAATGCTTGGTCGAAAGTTAAGCCTAAGTTGCTAATCATATCAATGGTGCCAGATCGCAAGTTGGCTTCTAAAGTTCCGGTGTTAGGAATTAATTTGAAAATAATTTTTTCAATTTTTGCTTGCGGACCATAAAAATATTTATTGCGGACCATGGTCACGTGATCGCCCAATTTCATTTCAGAAACGACGTAAGGACCGCAATACAAACCTGGATTGGTTGGGTTTTTTACGTAGTTGGTATTTTTATCGTAACCCAAAGGTTCTGCCTTATATTTTTCATAAATTTCGGATTCCAAATGTTTGGGTAGGGGATAAAATTGCGGCAAATTGGCAAAATCCCATTTGGCCTTTTCATAAGTAAAAATGCACTTTCTTGGAGTTTTTGGATCGAAATCAATTTTTTCAACGAGCGTGATTGTTTCGCGTTCCGCAGTCGAAACATTGTTGTTTGTTCCAACCTTCAAAGTGAATTGAAAATCTGCGCAGGTTAAATCGGTTCCATCGCCCCATTTGGCCTTGTCAATAATTTCCCAGGTGGCGACAATTTTCTTTTTGCCATCAACTGTAACAATTTTTGCGAGGCCATTTTTAATTGTTGGAATTTGTTTCGCCAGCATCGGATACCATTTCGCATCTGGATCCAAAGTGTTTAAAGTTCGTATCACCAAAGGTCCCATATAGTGGGCGGCAACAGTGCTGGCGATCAGCAAATTCAAAGACTCGAATTCCTGCGAAATGCCAATTTTTAATTCTTTGTTGGTAGGCTTTGCCTGAACAAGCAGTGGCAAAACCGCCAACGACATCGCTGCTAGAAATATTTTTTTCATAGTCCGTTACTCCTTTGTTTTTTCTACCCAGCAGGCCGCATAGTGAGTTTTGCCTTCTAAGGTAGGAATTATTTTTGAACATGGATCAATTTTATAAATGCAGCGCGGATGAAATGCGCAACCTGGCGGTGGATTTAACGGGCTGGGAACTTCGCCGGTCAAAGATTTTTTTATTTGTTTTTTTCCAGCACCCACTTGAGGAATCGCCGACAACAAGGCCTTGGTATACGGATGCGTAGGGTTTTTAAACAATTGTTGCCAAGATCCAATTTCAACAATTTTACCCAAATACATAACAGCGACACGGTCACAGAAAAATTCCACCACGGAAAGATCATGGGAAATAAATATATAAGTTAAGTTTAATTTTTTTTGCAGATCTTTCAGTAAATTTAAAATTTGCGCTTGAATAGAAACGTCCAGTGCTGAAACCGGTTCGTCGCAAACAATCAGATCGGGTTCCAGTGCAATGGCGCGGGCAATGCAAATGCGTTGTCTTTGCCCGCCAGAAAATTCGTGCGGATAACGGTTGATGTGCGAAGCACGCAAACCAACCAATTCCAAAAGTTCCCGGGCCCGTTCACGTTGAGCAGTTCTGGTCAGCAGTCCGTGAATTTTAAAAGGCTGCATCAAGCATTGTCCCACCGTCATACGAGGATCCAACGAGGCATAGGGATCTTGAAAAATCATTTGAAAAGATTTTCTGGCACTGCGCAATTCAGCGCCAGAAAGTTTTAAAAAATCTTGCCCGCGGAACTGAATTTTTCCTGCGGTGGGTTCACTTAAGCGCAACAAAGTGCGGCCTAAGGTGGATTTGCCGCAACCGGATTCGCCGACCAATCCCAAAGTTTCCCCGCGGCGAACAGACAAAGAAATATCGTCGACGGCTTTTACTAGGCCGGTTGTCCTGCGCAATAATCCAGACTTAACTGGAAAATATTTTTTTAAATTTTGCACTTCCAACAGTAGTTCGCTCAAAAAATTAAATCCTTTAGTTTGGCACTGGATTGAAACAAGCAACCCAATGATTTTTAGAAATTTCTTTTAATTCAGGTTTCAGGTTTTTGCATTCGTCTTTGGCGCGGGTGCAACGGGTGACAAAGGGGCAGCCGCTTGGCAGTTCATGAGGCGCCGGCACAAAACCTTCGATGGTGCGCAGTCGATCAGGGCGTTCCCCCAATTTCGGGCGTGAAGACATCAAAGCTTCTGTATAGGGGTGGCGTGGGTGATTGAATAAATCCGCAGAACTTGCGATTTCGCACTGCGAACCACCATACATCACCATCACACGGTCAGAAATTTCCGAGATCACACCCAAATCGTGAGTGATAAATTGCACCGACATTTGTAATTTATTTTGCAAATCCTGCAGCAATTCCAAAATTTGCGCTTGGATAGTCACATCCAGTGCAGTAGTGGGTTCATCGGCAATCAAAAGTTCTGGATCGCAACTTAGGGCCATGGCAATCATCGCACGCTGTCGCATTCCACCAGAAAGTTGGTGAGGATACGAGCGGATTCGTTCGCCGGCCCCAGGAATGCCGACTAATTTTAACATTTCGATGGCGCGTTCCCAAGCAATTTTATGCGAAACACCTTTGTGATGAATGATCTGTTCGCAAATTTGTTCGCCGATATTCATCACGGGATTCAAAGCCGTCATGGGTTCTTGAAAAACCATGGAAATAGAATTGCCGCGCACGGTTTGCATTTCATCTTCGCTAAGTCGAGTCAGGTCTTTGTCTTTAAACAAGATCTTGTTTGCTGTAACTTTTCCCGGCGATTCAATCAAACCCATCAAAGAAAAAGAGGTGACAGATTTTCCGCAACCGGATTCACCAACGATGCCTAAAATTTCGCCGCGATTAATTTTATAACTGATATTGTTTACGGCCGCAAAAGGGCCACGCTTAGTTGGAAAAGTGGTGGTCAAATTTTCTACGTTAAGAAGTGTTTCTGACGATCCTGTCACTGGCCTAAGCTAGACCGGCCAAGATCGTGCGGCAAGAGGTAATTTCTTATGGAACTGATAAATTTTGGCTTGTGGGAATTTTGGTCAATTCGGTGCGATGGTCAGCAAGACTGGTCAGCATTCGCGTAAGGATTTCCGCATGCTGCTGGAACTGGGAAAGCAAAGCCGTGTGGTGGGAATGCAAAGTCTGCCGTTGGAAGCGGATATAGCTGGCTTCTTCGCAAATATTTCTAGATACAGATTTTTGTAAACCCGGATCATAAACGTCTTGAACACGACACTCTTGAGGTGACGGCAATAAATGGATTTCATTGGTGACTGAACTAAGTTGATAGGACACCTGCTGCTGAGCCTGCTGCAGATTTTGAATGTCCTGGCCAACCTGCAAAATGGATTTTTCCAAATACTCGCGTCGCCCCGTATAATAGGATTGCAGAAATTTTTCTTCGGCGGGTTTAAAGCAAACATTTTTATATTTTTTCCCACCGGATCCATAGTCATAGCCGACTTTTGCAACACAAAAATCTTTTAGGCCCGAGCCATAGCGTTGCTGCATTTGCGCTAGGATTAAATTGTCACATAATTTAAAGTTAACGGGTTCGCCAGATTGCCCAAGACGCAAGAAATTTTCATAAGTGCAATAGCGCTGGCGTCCAGATTTAAAACCAATATCAATTTGCGAAGAACTAATCCGGTCGACGCCTTTGCAATCTTTGATAAAACCATCTTCTTCCAGATAACGGCCACTTTGTGCGACGTCGCGGGAATACTCGAACCAATTGGTTTTTTCGCAACGTTCTTGCAATTCCCAGGAAGAACATGCAGTCAGGAAACTAAAACAGCTGAAAAGAATAATTTTGAAAATTTTAAGCCTGAAAATTTTTAATATAAAAATTGGGTCAGCAGTTGATTCCAAAGTTTCCCTACTTTTTTAGACAAAGTAATTTTGCGTTTCAGATTAACGTTTAGGATCTGATGAGTTTTTCGGCGCTGGTAAAGCCATTCATCACTGGTGCCGATTTCATCCACTAATTTCAAACCCAAGGCTTGTTGGGCCAACCAATATTCACCTGTGGCGACTTCGCCTATATTCACTTGAGGTCGATAGACGTTGATGAAATTTTTAAACAACCGGTGCGTATCGCCCAATTGTTCCAGTAATTTTTCTTCTGCCTTTTCGGTTATGGGAGTAAAGGGTCCAACCGTGCGTTTGTATTCCCCAGCGGTGTATTCTTTGAAATCGACATCATATTTTTTTAAAACTTTCGAAAAATTGGGCAATTGTGCCACGACTCCGATGCTGCCAATAATTGCAAAAGGTGCAGCCACGATTTGATTGGCAACACAGGCCATCATATAGCCTCCACTGGCCGCGATGCGATCGACAGAGATAGTCAGTTTTACTTTGTGCACACGAAAACGATCCAATTGCGAGGCAGCAAATCCATAATGCGGAACCATGCCCCCGGGACTTTCGACTTTGACGAAAACTTCGTCCGATGGCGAAACTGCCTGCAGAACCGCGGTGATTTCTTCGCGCAGTTCTTCGGTTTGGCTGGCCTTAATATCGCCTTCGAAATCAAGAACGAAAATGGTGGGCTTGTCTTGTCCAATTTTGTCTTTGCTTTTCTTTTTGGATTTCAAAAAAACTTTCCAGCTTTTTTTGCCCAGCAGAATATGTTTCAAAGAATTTTCAAATTCATCCCATTTGGGATTCAGCATTTCCGTTTCTAAATGTGTTTCAGAACTTTTGCCCCTGGCTGATGCGACGATCATGGCCAGAACAAAAATGAAAAAGATCAGGAAAAAAGACACCAAAAAAGTTTGTGCGGCGAATAAGCCAATGTGTTCCCAGAATGACATCGAGCAAGTATGCATAAATCCTCGGCGTTGGTCGAGGACAAAACACAAGGGCGAAGGATGCCGGTTTGCAAAACTGTGTCGAAGACACATAATCAATCCATGCAGTGGTTTTGTTTGAGCTTGTTTTTTTTGATATGGTCCGGATCAGCAACTGCACAAACAACTACGTCTGACCGGGTAAAAGAATTCCGTGCCGATCAGGCTAAAAAACAGGCTCAGGATGACCGGCGGGAAAAGACGGTTGCCGAAGTTTCTGTGAAAAAGAAAAAGCAGCAAGCGGAACGCGACAAAGCCTTGGAAGAATACTTAAAAAAACAAAAGAAAAAACCACGGCTAATGTTGTCCGAGATGTTTCGCGAAAATCCTGAAAGTGCGGCATGGGAAAAAAAACGTCAGAAAGAATTGGATTATTTTTTAAGTCATCGCAATAAAAAACCACGCGAACAAATGTCACTGGAAGAATTAGGTATATCAAACACAGCTAGGTTTGATATTGCCCGGCGCTCGCTTTACAATTCCCGCGGCGGGCTGGGTGCAAAACCACCAAAATCAGGAGATTCAGGTTCACCAACGCCAGCGGATAATAATTTTCCACCATTGCCAAACAATAATAATCCGCCGAATGGAAATCCGGATTATTATATTCCGCCCTACAATCAAAATTACGACGAAGATTATTTGCCACCCTTGCCGCCGCCGCCAGACGGGGATCCTTACAATAACTATCAGCCCCCGTCTTATGACGGAAATGATTATCTGCCGCCGCCATTGCCGCCGGCAGATTTTTATGAGCCGAATTTTTAGACTTAGTAAACGTCAGGGCAATTGGCAGAACCCGGTGCGCAGAAGCGCCAGTAGGGTGCTGCAGTGGGTGTTTTAATTCCGATAAAGACATTGCGACCGTAAAAGAAGGGTAGTCCCCACACAAAACTGTGGTCCGATTCATTGCAGCTGAGCACGGATTGCGAAGAGTCGTCGGAAAGATGAATGGTGGGACTTAAATACGCATTAGGATTATTAGTGAAAATGGTGCGAGCATTGTCCGCTTTGAATGGCACGATCACGCTGTTGTCGGTTCCAATTTGTGTCGCGGTTAAATTTTGCTGAGTCGCAGGACAAAATAAACTTGAATAGAAAGAATCTGGATCATTGACATGATCATAGGGGCATTGGGGCATGCTGTCGGTATTGGGCATAGTAATAAAATTAGTCCCGCTGTCGATATAGGAATCGGTGATATCCACATTGGCACAGGAAATTGTGTGGGTGCCTATATCGGAAGAAACATACGTATGAGTAAAAGAATATCGAGTGGTAAAATCCCCCGAAGTTGTGGTGGATAATTTCACGGTATTACCGATATTGCTGTTGTCGAAACCGATAACCATTTTGCCCTCGGCAGAGCTGACTCCGGCAATAGGAATTTTGGGCAACTGAATAATCACTCCATTATTGTAACCCGCAGGCATGGCCGCAATCGGATTGCTGATTTGCAAATTCACTGCCATTCTTGCTTTGCTGCACGAGGAATCGTTGCAAGTATAATATTGCGGCAAACTATAATCAGCGGCGTTCGAACTATAATTCCGGTCGCAAGAGTTGCAGTCATTCACGAGCAATCCGACGCCAATAATTCCATTGTATCCGGGGTTGGAGTTCGTATCATTGGCGTTCGTCGGTGCAGGATCCAACGGCGAATGAGAAGGGTCGTTGACAACATTGCGGTAGTCAAAATTTGCTTCGCTGCAAGTATGATTAGAAGGAGATCCATTTCCGCAAATATTATTTGGAAAGTGTGGATCCCAGGGCGAGGGGTCGTTGACAGCTTTTGTGTAATCAAAACTTGGATTACTGCAAGTATGATTTGCCGTAGATCCTACGCCACAAATATTATTCGGAGTAGATGGATCCCAGTCAGGTGTTGTTGGGTAATTACAATCAGTAGTGTTTGTATTGGGAATATTTCCAAAAGTATTGTCCAAGACGTGAATAGAAATCGGCTGAGCTGTCATCACGCCATTTAATTTTACTTGCGCCCGAGCAACCGGGCCCCACTGGGTCGACTCATCTGCATAGGTGATACAAGTTGCGTAACCAGGATCGTTTGGGTTGCTGCCCGTTTTTAAATAAGTATTGGCCAAAGCTGTTTGTAAACGTGGACTCATAATGGATTTAAAAACCCGCAATCCATAGCTGCCTGTATCAAGTAAAACCCGCGGAATAGTTTCGCAAACACCCGCTGAACAAATGGTAACGTCGACACAAGGTTCGTTGTTGTAACCACAAGTGCTGCCCAGTTTTATTTTAACTTCGCGGTCAGCAAGGGAAGCCGGCGTTCCTGTTCCATTGGTCCCAGGCAGCGCTGTCAACAAGGGACTTGTGTTGAAGCCTTTGCCACAACCCGAAAAATAAAACATGAAGATAAATAAAATGGAAAGTTTTTTCATTGCGACTCAGCCCCAGTATTTTTTAAAATCACCGTGCCACTGATGTCATTCATTCGGCCGTGTGTGGTGGCAATTATTTGATCGGTTTCAACGCGGCGATAGTTTCTGCCGTAGGAATGATTTCTGGCTTCGCGTATTTTTTTTGCCTGTTGTCGAAAGGCCAAAGCGTGTTCGCCCAAAACTTCATTCACATTAGCTGCATTGTGATCCCATTCAAGTTTGGTCACGATATTTTCTGAATTGATATGATAGCGCACAGATCCATTTTGGCGCGGACTTTCTAAGATGGAATCTCCGGGTTTAGCAGATTCACTCATTCGAGCTGAATGAGAGCGAATATGATAACTAATTTGCCCAGCACTAACAGTTTTTCCAATCTGCAAAGGCTGTAGATCTTCGGCACTGGGGGAGTATTGATAAGTGGTATTAAGAAAAAAAATAGCTGAAATAAAAGAACCGAAAACAACCATAGCTAATTTATAAAATGGTCTGCGCAACATCACGTCCCCCAACCCTTATTCTATCGGCAGGTCTGGGAAAAACTAGACTTTTGGCGAAAACGTATCTTTGTGAGACGATATCTTAAAAGTAAATTTATCTAAGCAAAGTATGAAAAGCATAAATAACCTTAGTTGCTGAGATTACGGGACGCCGATGCTTGCAGTAGTATGCCGGAGATTATTTCATATCCCCAGTGGTGGGGTTGAGAATGCTGAAAAAACTTGCGTACATTCCGCGGTACCGGGCAAATCCGCCCCCGACATACAAAGCATTATTGGCTGTGTCCAGTGCAAGAACATTGACCTGAGTATTAAACCCATTAGCTGCTTGAGTGAAGGTAGGATCTAAAACGCCGCAAGATGCGGGAGTTGCAGTCGGACATCCCGAGACATCTAATTTTGCTATACGTTGAGCACTGCCCGCGACACCACGCCATTGGGTAAAATTGCCACCGACATATAAAGCATTATTGGTTGTATCCAGTGCAAGCGTCGTGACCGCACCACCAGCAAACCCACTAGCAGGTTGAATGAAAGTAGTATCTAAAACACCGCAAGTTGCAGCAGTTGCAGTCGGACATCCCGAGACATCTAGTTTTGCTATTGTTAGCGCATTGTTGGCGACACCACGCCATTGCGAAAATGACCCAACGACATATAAAGCATTATGAACAGTATCCAGAGCAAGCGCGGATACCCCAAAATTAAATCCACTCGCAGGTTGAATGAAAGTAGGATCTAAAACCCCGCAAGATGCGGGAGTTGCAGTCGGACATCCCGAGACATCTAATTTTGCTAGACGTTGCGCATTGTTTACGACACCACGCCATTGGGTAAATGCCCCCCCGACATATAAAGCATTATTGGTTGTATCCAGCACAAGCGTCGTGACCGCACCACCAACAAACCCACTCGCAGGTTGAATGAAAGTAGGATCTAAAACACCACAAGTTGCAGCAGTTGCAGTCGGACATCCCGAGACATCTAGTCTTGCTATACGTTGCGCATTGTTTGCGATACCACGCCATTGGGTGAATGACCCACCAACATACAAAGCATTATTGGCTGTATCCAGTGCAAGTGCTAAGACCCCAGCACCAGCAAACCCGTTGGCTGGTTGAATGAAAGTAGCATCTAAAACGCCGCAAGTTGCAGGAGTTGCCGTCGGACATCCCGAGACATCAAGCCTTGCTACGCCTTGCGCATTGTTTGCAACACCACGCCATTGGGTTAAAAAATTGCCACCGACATATAAAGCATTATGAACAGTATCCAGTGCAAGCGCGGCTACCCCAAAATTAAACCCACTCGCTGCTTGAGTGAAAGTAGTATCTAAAGCCCCGCAAGTTGCAGCTGATAAGCAGTCCATTTTTATTTTTGCTATATTTTGCGCATTGTTTGCGACACCACGGTATTGGTTAAATAGGCCACCAACATATAAAGCATTATTGTCAGCATCCAGTACAAGAGCAAAGGCACCGCCAGCGCCACCACCACCAGCAAACCCACTAGCTGCTTGAGTGAAAGTAGTATCTAAAACCCCGCAAGTTGCAGCAGTTGCAGTTGGACATCCCGAGACATCAAGTTTTGCTAAATATTGCGCATTGTTTACAACACCACGCCAGCCTGTAAATACCCCACCGACATATAAAACATTATTGGCAGTATCCAACGCAAGCGTGTTGACCTGAATATCAAACCCATTAGCAGGTTGAACGAAAGTCGTATCTAAAACCCCGCAAGTTGCAGCAGTTGCAGTCGGACATCCCGAGACATCTAGTCTTGCTATACGTTGCGCATTGTTTGCGACACCACGCCATTGGGTAAATGACCCAACGACATATAAAGCATTATTGGCTGTATCCAATGCAAGAGCATAGACCGCACCATTAAATCCATTGCCGACTTGATTAAAAGTTGTATCCAGATTGCAGTTTTTATCTAGTTTAACCAAATAGCCTACTGAAGTATTTTGATAGGTAGTAAAAAATCCACCAACGTAAATAGCGTTGGAAGTCGTAACCACAGCACTAACCTGGTTGTTAAATCCATCCAAAAAGTTACAAGTCAAAATGGGATCGCCTGTGGTTTTATTGATAGAAAGGAAATTCGGTGCCGGAAAAGCAGTGACTACTTTTGTAAAGGAACCACCAAGATACAGATTTCCGCTGTTATCCTTAACCACCGCACTAACGGCGCCATCCGTCCATACCGGGATATTGTTGACCTTAACAAGAGTCGTATCAGCTGTGATCTGCGTTGTTTGCTTGGCATAAGTGGGAGTGTAAGTCCCGCTGCCGGTCAAACTTCCTGATCCCGAAAGTAAACTAAAACTACTTGCCGGAGCATAAGTAGAAACCGAAAAAGCATTACTAGGAAAACCACCACTGGTCAGATCAACGGTTGAAGTCGATACAAGGTTCGCAGCATTTTTATCATTAATTGAAACCTTGACCCAACCGCAACTGCTAATGATGAAAGATAGAAAAACAACAACACTTACTGAACAACAGCGAAAGACGCCGGCGCGGGGATTTTCCATAAACGTTCCTCCAAATTAACATTGAGTACTTTTCGGAGTTCTGGACGAAGAACTTGAGTGTGTTAGTTGTCTTAATATGGGGCGATTTTGTGATACAAAAGTAACTTATCTCGATAGGAGATTTCGAATTTAGAAGGTTAATCTTCTAAATTTAGAAGGCGAGTATTCTAAGAAAGAAAGAACCGGCCAAGCCTTTGTAAGGCCCTTTTGAGTTAAGTGTTTTAAATTATATTCAGATTCAAAAAATAAATTTTAGATTAGGGGCAGCTGAGCTTTTTTAAAAACCTCAGCGGTTCGTGGACGAACGCGCGGCCAGGATGGCCGCAAGCAGCTGGAGGCCATGGATGGCCGTGTTTTTAAAAAAGGGCAGTGGCCCATTGGGCAAATAAATTTATTTTT
>JBBQHD010000046.1:0-19656 GCA_038323665.1 Bdellovibrionales bacterium | reverse complement strand
GAATGCTTAAGAAAGCTTCGAACGTCGTTACTTCGCGAAAGCCTCGCCGCACTTGGATCTTGTCCTGATTGTCGGTGGAACGCCTTGCCAGACAAGGCTTTTAGGATATGAGCATTTTAAAATTAAACCGGACGGCTCTGATCCCAGACATTTTTGCGCTTTGTTCATTGGCTACTGCCCTTATCCGCAACAATGCTGACGTTGCCGATACAATCCTTGCAAGCAAGTAACAATAAACTCATTCGATCGCTTTTATTTATTTTCCAATTTTCCGTCAAAATTTCCAACAGCCAGCCCTCGGGAATAAGTCCATCAAAAAATGGCAACATTGTTCTTTGTTTGTAAGCCTCGAGGCGAAGGGGCAATGTAAGACTTACTGGGCAAGCCTTCGCAGATTTCAAATACTCACTGTCATACTGGAAGGAATACAGACCCTCATGTTGTTCGATGATTCCTGCGAAAGAATCATCGACATAAACTTTACCTCGTTTAATTACCGGAATCTGCGCCATTATTCGGTCTCTCTTTTAATGGGAATGGGTCCTACTTCGTGGCCGAAAAGTCTTAAAATTTGATCAACTTTATCTAAACGTAAAGTCGATTTATTATTTTCAAGTTCGCGAATAAAACGAAGCCCAACACCTGCTCGTTTCGCCAATTCTACTTGCGTAAGCCCAGCTATTTTTCGTTTTTTTTTAATAAACTCTGCTATTTGATTCACAACCATAATTATACCCTATCGGGTATAAAAATAAAGAATTAAGTTAAATCATACCCGATCAGGTATAATTTTGATTGCTTTTAGCTATACTATACCCGATCGGGTATAGTATACGACCTTAGTAAAGCCAACGAGTCCGCAAAGTCCGCTTCAAAGCATTAATCTGCTGCAAGATCGGGTCAACCTGATCTGTTTCCAAGTCCATGACCATATAACCGACCTTCTCGTCAGTCGCCAAATACTGGGCTTGAATATTTGCGCCAGATTTAGAAATAATCCCGTTAATTTCGCCCAGCACACCGGGTTCATTGCGGTGAATATTTAAAATTCGTTTTACATTTTTTCCCGGCGACAAAGTCACATTTGGAAAATTGACCGCCCCTGATGTCGAACCGATCTGCAAAAACTTACAGAAACTTTCGGCGACTTCTAAACCAATCGAGTATTGTGCTTCTTCGGTGCTGCCGCCCACATGCGGAGTCAAAATCACATTCGGAAATCCTTGAATCGGAGAAATAAACCGGTCTTTGTTTGAATTTGGTTCGATTGGGAATACATCAATGGCGGCACCCGCTAGATGATTTTTTTTCAAAGCTTCTGCCAAATCATCCAGAACAATCACTGTTCCACGGCTAGCATTGATTAAAAAACTGCCTTTTTTCATCAAGGCTAATTCTTTATTGCCAATCATATTTTTAGTCTCTGCAGTTTCAGGGACATGAAAAGTCACAAAATCGGACTGCGACAAGACAGCACTCAAGGATTGCAAAGCTTTGGCATTTCCCAGTGGTAATTTTTTTATAGCATCGTAAAAAATCACATTCATTCCCAAAGATTCAGCTAAAATCGAAAGTTGGCTGCCGATATGTCCATATCCGACAATTCCTAAAGTTTTTCCACGCACCTCGTGGGATCCTTCGGCCGATTTTTGCCACTCGCCCTTGTGTGCCTTCCACGAACGATCAAAAATTTGCCTGGATAAACAAATCATTTCTGCCAAAACCAGCTCCGCAACACTGCGGGTATTGGCGTGGGGGGCATTAAACACCGGCAGACCTAATTCTTGTGCGGCCTTTAAGTTGATCTGGTTGGTGCCGATGCAAAAGGCGCCGATCGCATACAAATGTTTATTTTTCAAAAGCAGTTCGCTGGACAATTCGGTCTTAGAGCGAATCCCCAAGACATCAAATTTAGGCAGCAAGGTGTTTAATTCGGCCTCGTTCGGAGAATGGTTTAGGCTTTCGACTTCAAAACCCTGCTGGGTTAATCGAGCCACTGCCGCCGGGTGAATGTTTTCGACCAGAAGGATTCGGAATGTTTTCATGAAAAAGATACTCGCATGAATTGCCAAAGAACCGCAAGACAACAGTAATACTGGACCTTTAATTCACACACCGTTACCTTGCGCCATGGAAGAAAAATTTCGCGTTTTACTAGTAGACGATGACTCGTTGATTGAACAAAGCTTTCAAAGATTCTTGCCTAAAAATTGGGAACTTACCTGGACGCAAAACCCCAAAGATTTGCCACAAAATACTTTTTTCCACGCCGTTTTTGTGGATATGTTTATTGCCTCGCGCTCGACTCCTGACGGCATTGCCGTTATCCACAAACTTTCAGGCCTTTTTCCACAAACTGAAATCATTGCTGTATCGGGCGATCTTCGTCGCGAAATTATGGAACAAACCATTGGCGCCGGCGCCCAAAGATTTTTAATGAAACCCCTGATGGGCGAAGAAGTTGAACTGGCTTTAAAGAAAATTGAAGCTTTGTGGAAATTGCGTTTTCCTAAACACCGGAATTCAGCTTGGATTGGTTTAAGTTCTTTGTCGCAAAAAGTTTTGCGCGAAGTCGCCATTTTAAAATCAGAATCAGGCCCAATTTTACTAGAAGGCGAAAGTGGAACCGGCAAAGAAGTCGTTGCCAAAATGCTGAACGAACAAGAAACCAATCGCCCTTTTGTCTCTGTCAACGTTGCTGCCCTGACCGAAACTTTATTCGAAAGCGAAATGTTTGGTCATGTTCGCGGAGCCTTCACCGGCGCTGATCAAAACCGCGTGGGCTTGTGCGAAGCAGCCAACGGTGGCGATTTATTCCTGGATGAAATCGAAGCCCTGCCCTTATCCCTGCAGCCCAAATTCTTAAGATTCCTGGAAACCGGGGAATTTCGAAAATTAGGCGCCAAAGAAAATCAGAAAAGCCATTGCCGAATCATTGCAGCCACCAATGAAAAACTAGAAACCAAAGTGCAAAAAAAAGAATTTCGCGAAGATTTATTTTTCAGGCTTGCCGGTAAACGCCTTAAAATTGCTCCACTTAGGGATCGCACCGATGATATCGCCCTGCTTGCCCAATTTTTTTTGGATCAAGTTCGTCCACAAAGAAAAAAGAAATTCACCGACGATGCCCTGCAGGTCTTGAAAAAATACTCATGGCCAGGAAATGTTCGGGAATTAAAACGATTGTCGGAACAGATGAGCCTTATCTCGCCCCTGCCCTATATTCGTTCAGAAGATTTATCGGGTTGGCTGCAAGCGCAAACTTTGAACTCGGTGCCTGACTTTGCGAAAATTTCCGAGTTAGGATTACAAGATACTTTGGCCCAGTATGAAAAGAATTTGATCAGTCATGTTTTGAAACAGGAAAAAGAAGTTGAAGCCGCCGCCAAAGTTTTGCGCGTTTCAAAATCGAATCTGTATCGAAAACTGAAGGAGTATGGAATTGACGAGTAACCCCACCTGGCACGATCCGGTTTATCAACAAACCGTAGCAACGATTTTGGGATTTTTGTTCGTAGGTGGTCTGATTGTCTTCTTCTTAAGAAATAAAAATTTTTATTTTATCACCGCGTGGGCCAGCATTAAAAGTTGGCTTCTGGCCGCACCCATATTTTTGGGTTTAATTGGGCTTGGTTCGCCTTGGCCCACCCTAATTTTAACTGCCTTGGCCTTGATGGGCGCAAAAGCATTCTTTCAAGTAATGGGAATGTATCACCGCAGTTATTTTGTGATCATTTGTTATTTGGGAATTATGGGCCTTGCGTGGGCCAGTTTTACCAATCAGCGGGAATTGTATAATGCACTTCCGATGCTGGTATTGGGCGCCTGTTGTCTGGTGCCACTGCTGCGCAATTCGTATAAACGCATGATTCAATATATTTGCCTGACTTTGTTGGGTTTTATTTTACTGGGTTGGTGCTTTATGCATTTGGCATTGCTGATCCATTTACCCAACGGAGTTTACCAAATTATTTATATTATTTTACTGACTGAATTTTGCGACAATACCAATTTGGCGACTTCGCGGTATTTCCGAAAATATATTTTATTTTCCAAAATCGATCGCCGCAGAACGCTGGGATCTTTTTCTATTTCAGTTTGTTTAACTTTGGGATTGGCCTTTTTGATGCGCCAACTTTTGCCGGGGCAATCCGATGAGTATTGGCTGGCCGCAGGGCTGGTGGCATCACTAGTGGGAATTTTGGGGGATCTGTTAATGGACGTCATCCGCCGCGATGCCGGAGTCAAAATTGTCGGGCCATTTATTTTAGGCCGTGGGGATTTCCTGCAACGCATTGATCGATTGATTTTTGTCGCGCCTATTTACGATATCGTTATGCGCACAGTAAACGCGGTTATGCACCCATGAAAGATTGGGACTACGAAAATGAGCAGTGGACCCGCCTGCCAACTTATTTAAAACATTTGCCTTTGTTTACTCGCCACTACGACTGGGCAAGCATCATCATCAAATTTTTTTGGTCGATCTTTTTGCAAGATTTCATGTTCCGTTTTTACATTCGCTTGAAAGTTCATGGAAAAAGTTTTCACGAGCTTTACCAAGAAAATCCCAGATTATTGATTATTTCCAATCATGCCAGCCATTTGGATGCAACTTCGATTGCGGCATCGATTCCACGTAAATATTGGATGGATGTTTATATTGCTGCCGCCAAAGATTATTTTTTTTCCAATGCTGTTTTTACTTTTTTTTCGCAGCACTGCTTGGGCGCGATTCCCATCGATCGCAAAGATCGCAAAGGCGAAGCCATTCGGCTGATCACGCAAATGCTGACTAAGCTTGATCACATCTGGTTAATTTTATTTCCGGAAGGAACTCGCTCGCAAGATGGCAAGATTCACGATTTCAAACGAGGCGTCAGTATTTTTGCCGAGCGCACAAACACTCCGATTTTATTTATGTATATCGAAGGCAATAGCAAGCTGTGGCCAAAGGGTGCTTTCTTTGCCAAACCCGGTCGACTGGATGTTTATGTCGGACCTGTGGTTCAACCAGCAGCTATTGAAGAAATTTTTGAAAAATATCAGGCGTGGGTTCACACTATTGCTCCGGGTGCTGTGGTGGAAAAGGAGCTGATTCAATGAAGACAATGCATTTAAAAATTGGCGATTACGAAATTTGCCCAATTCCAACCGGATTATTTGGCTTGGACGGCGGCGCCATGTTTGGCACTGTTCCCAAAGTTCTGTGGGAAAAAAATCATCCCACCGATGATAAAAATCGCATTCAAATGGAAGCACGCGCTTTGTTATTAAAAAGTAAAGACCACAATATTTTAATTGATACCGGCAACGGAGCCGATTTTGTGGAAAAATACGGCGAAAAAATGGGTGGAAAATTTGCCGAAATGTATAATGTCACCGGGCGCGCACTGGAAGCATCCCTTGCGAAATTTTCTGTGACCGTCGACGACATCGACACAGTGATTCTGACTCATTTGCATTTCGATCATGCCGGCGGCGCAACTTGTGCACGCGACGGAAAAATTATGCCCACTTTTCCAAAAGCAAAATATTTCGTGCAAAAAGAAAATCTAAAGACCGCACAAACCCCAAATTTACGCGAACGCGCAAGCTACTTACCAGCCAATTTCGAACCCCTACTGCGCGAAAATGTTTTGGAATTGCTGGATGGCGAGCAAAAAAATCTGCGACCGGGAATTCACGTGCATATTTCCAACGGGCATACTCATGCTCAACAAATCGTCGAAGTGGCAGGCCCCAATGAAAGTTTGTTTTACTGTGCCGACATGATCCCGACGGCTTCGCATGTCAGAATTCCCTGGATCATGGGCTATGACTTGAATCCGCTGCTGCTGATGGAAGAAAAAATCAAATTATTGCAGCTGGCCCTACAAAAAAATGCCTATATTTACTTCGAACACGACGCCGATTGCGAAGCCGCCCGCGTCCAAGCACGCGGAACTGACTTCGAGGTTGCTGAAAGACTGCATCTGATTTAAAAAATTAAGACAAGGGTGCTGTAGCTCAGCTGGATAGAGCAATTGCCTTCTAAGCAATAGGTCGCACGTTCAAGTCGTGCCAGCATCACCAAAGTTTTCAAGTAAACTCGAACTAGCATAGTTTAAAAACTCAAATCCTGATCCGGAAGCGACAGCCAACCATTGGGATCATGACAGATTTAAATTAAACTGTTTTGATAATCCAATGAAAAATAATTTAATGCCGTTTCTTGCGAAAGTATTTTTATCTGCTGGAACAACAACACTTTCTTCAGCTTTTGAACCGCAGTTTAGGTCAATTCTAAATATTCCCCAAGCAACTGTACCACATCCAATCGATGGTGAATTTTTAATTATTTTTATATTGTCGTTGATTCTGTTTTCTGTTTTTCATTCATTCTTTATTTTATTTCAGCGAATCATTTTGCAGATCTTTAAAATTAGCAAAAGTTCTGTATTGATTTATGTAGTTTTTTCCGTTGTGCTTTTATCCCTTTTCTGTGGGCTCCTCCATATTCCATCTCTTGATCCTTTATATATCACAGCACTTGTCGGAATTTGGTTAGCTGTAGTCCCATTTTTAGTTGGGGAACTTTTTGTCGAAAAACTTTTTACAAAGAACACTTGAAAAAAGCCACGTGGGATCTAGACCAAGACAAGCTACATCATCAATATAGTTTATCCTTTGCAGTTTGAATTTAAAATTTCACATCTCGATAATCCAAAATAAGATACGCGCTTTAGTTTTAAATCTGCGTCATAATTAAAAATATATTTGACGGTGTTTTCAGCCACTTCTACCTCATGAAAATATTTTTCACCAACAGCTCAAAATTACCCTTTGTTTCCATCATATTGCGTCTGCATCTGCTTCAATTTTACCAAACAAGTCCGCAAAAGATTTTCCGACAATCTCTTCACTAAGCCAATTTTAGAGAGGAAAATTTCAGTTTTAAAACCCATGATATATAAAACACAGAACATTTACCTCCGCTGTCGGAGGTAAACAGAAAGGATTTTATATGACCCACTTCGAATTGCAAAACCACCAGCCAGCGCAAAAAATAAATCCTGAAGATCTTATTTCGCAAATCAGAACTCTTTCCAAAAAAGAACAGGGCCTAACCCTACAAGTGATCGAACTGATTGCGCACATTGACCAACAAAAACTTTTCTATCGTTTGGGTTTCCCCAGCCTCTATGAATTTGTCACCCAGGATCTGGGTTATGAAGCAGCCTCGGCCATGCGCAGAATCCAAGCGGCGCGACTTTTACTAGATTTGCCTGATATGAAAGAAAAAATTGAATCTAAAAAACTAAGTCTAAGTGTGGTTTCGCAAGCGCAAAGTTATTTTAGAAAAAAAGACCTTCCGCTGGAACAAAAACGCGAGATTTTAAAAACTTTGGAAAATAAATCTTCGCGCGAAGCAGAACTAGAACTTGTCAAACTGGATCCGCTTGTCCAAATTCCTGCCAAAGAAAAACAGCGCGCGATTTCGTCTGAATTTACCGAACATAAATTCGTGCTTGATTCTGAAACTCAGAAAAAACTAGATGATCTAAAACTTTGGATGTCACACCAGAACTTTGATCTTTCAACAGCAGGGCTTTTTCAAATCCTGATTGATCAGGCTCATCGAAAAATTCAGAAACAACAAAATGAAGCTCAAAAAACTAACATTCCAACCTCCGCGTCGGAGGTTGGAAAATCTCGATTTATTCCGGCCCCCATTAAACGTGCAGTATGGAATCGCGACCGCGGCTGCTGCCAATATTTAAACCCCATCAGCCAGAAAAAGTGCGAGTCTAAATATCAAGTTCAGTTTGACCATATTCTTAGATTTCGTTATGGCGGGACAGCCTCCACAGAAAACCTAAGACTGCTCTGCGCCCGTCACAATCGGTTACGGAATTAACTTCCGGTCGCCGCGGTTTTTCTCTTTTTCTTGCTTTGAATATAGGTTAGCTTCCCGCCCATGACGCAATTCCAAAAATTATTCGTAACTGCCGTTTGTTGTTTTTTACCAGCCTTCACCCACGCCAAAGCTGGCGACCTAATTCGGATCACAGAAATGCCGGCAATTATTCCCGAAGAATTAGACAAAATTCTTTACAATTTCTGTCCCGGTGTAGTTTCAAAAATTGAAAGAACTTCGATCCGATATTATTCCATCATCTATGAAACCACGAATGCGAAAGGCGATTTAACCCGCGCATCTGCAGCACTTGTGATTCCTCCTTCAAACCAAACACATTATTCAACCGTCAGCTTTCAACACGGAACTCAATTTGATCGATTGGGTGCTCCGTCTTTAGCTGTGGGCTGGAAAGAGGGGCGAATCGCAGGAGCTTGTTATGCTTCCCAAGGATACGCGGTTGTTCAAGCCGACTATCTTGGTTACGGCGCATCGACCGATTATCATCCCTACTATCACACAGCCTCTGAAGGCATTGTCACAGCCGATGCTTTACGTGCAGCCAAGCAGGCCGCAAAAAAAATGGGCTTTGAACTCGACGGAAAATTATTCCTGACTGGATACTCGCAAGGCGCACATGTCACTATGGCCTTGCAAAAATATTTGCAAGAAAACCCAAGCCTGAATTTACAAGTGACCGCGTCTGCCCCCATGGCCGGAGCCTATCAAATTTCAGAAGCAGTGCGAGTTGTCCTGAAAAATCCTGATCTTCCGTCATCCATCGAGGCTGCTTTTTTATTCCTGTCCTATTTCAAAGTCTATTCGCTTTATCCATCCCTGAATGACATGATTCTTCCGCAATACACCGCGAACCTTGAATATCTTTTTCCTGGAAAATACAGCGATGTCGACTTGCTAAAAATGTTTCCAAGTCAGCCCGAAGACCTTTTGCAGCCTGCATTTCTAAAAGATCTTTTAACCAACGATAACAATCCTTTTTACAAAGCACTTCAAGAAAATGATATTTATGATTGGAAACCTGTGGCTCCGGTGATGTTCATTCACGGGGACAAAGATATCCAAGTTCCAACCTTTAATTCCATTCTTGCAAATGAAACTATGCAAAAACGCGGAGCAAAAACCCAACTTGTCCTGCTGCCAGGGAAAGATCATGCAAGTGCTGCCAAACCGGCCATCTTGCAGTCGATCACTTGGTTCAACTCATTTACCACGTTTTAATGTAATCAATATTTCAGTTCCGCCATGAACAGACTGCGAAACGGGCTTAAGGCCAAATCGGGGATAAGAAATTTCCAAAGTATAATTATTTTTTTTCAAATCCAAAAATTTAAAACCTTCCACAGCACTAATGGTCAACTTGTCGATGATGTTTCCATCCGTGTCTTTCAAAGTTAAGACCGCGCCAGGACACCAGCCCCTATCATATTCGCATTTACCATGAATTTCATCTTTGGGGATTTTCGGCACAGTTTTTTCTTCGCCAATCGCAAGCCCAACTACTTGCAGCGCACCCCATACCGCCGCTTCATCACCCGAAGCCGTAAACTGAACATCCTCCCTTGCGAACAAAGGCGAACTTAAAAACAAACCAATCAGTAATACCGTTGAATTGGATCTCATTAAATATTCTTTTTCATCTAAAACCGAATTCCCAAGGTAATCATATTTTCCACATCGTTTTTGGAAAAATCCCTGGCGTCTTTAAAGATCATCACTGTTCCGAACCCTATGGTGAAAGTTTCAAGATCCAGTCCCAAACTAATCCCCGCATAAGGATAATAGCTGGTCTTGTCCGTATGGGTAACAATTCCATCCGACGTAATATCACGAACATTGCGTATAACCTGCAAACCACCGCGAATAACTGTAAACAGATAATTGTTTAGCCAATAGGTCGAACGCAAGCCCAGCTTTGCTTTGTCGTCGGCATTTTGTATTGTTTGCGGCGCCGTATTGTAAGTCTCGGTATCAGATCCTCGGGTGTATTCAAGTTCCCCGGCCAGCGCATCTTTTCCTAAGGTTAAAAACACACCGTAAATCAGACGGCTTGTTTTATGTTCGACCGGAGTATCTCGATAAACCGTTTCATAACCGATAATCGGTGCAATCCTAAACCGAAAACTATCCGAAGCCCTATTCTGAGCATAACAAATTTGCGTAAATATTATTCCTAAAAAAATACTTAGAATCTTAGTCATAACTTTACTTTGAATTTATGCCCAAACACGGTCACCAAAAAGTTTAACACAGTCCCGATATACGACGCCTTAAAAACTAATAATTATAAAAGCTGATGAAATGGTTTTTATCGAATTTTTCTCTACCATAATTAAAAATCACATTTCGCTTAAAACTAGCCTTTTGTGCGATATCGTAAAAAACCTCATCCACGACTTCTTCGGCATCTTTGATGGCATCTTCGACAATATGGTTATCTGTATAAATCTCGTTATTCATAAGAAACCTCCTAGATTGCTATGAATTTGTAAATATTATTAAGCAATCGAAATGCCAATCGCCAGCTGGAACTAAAGCGAGATCAAGTTGTTATACGAAATAATGGGGGCAAATTTCTTGAGCGCGAAACAAAATTCCACTACCCTGAACGCATGACTGAATTTCAATTACCCCCAGAAGCTCAAAAAATTTATTTAAATAGACGCATCAAAGATTACGAAAGAATGTTCAGTGAATTGGACAACCCAGATTTTGATTTTATTAAAACCCTTGGACATCAAATTAAAGGAAATGCAGATACTTTTAAATTTCCCGAATTAACACCAATAGCTAAAAAATTAGAAAGCGCTGCCATGGAACGAAGTGTCTCGGCACTTCAGGCAGCGCTTTTAGAATTCAAAGACTTTGTTCAAAATACACAAAACAAAATCAATTTAATGTAGATCTATCTTTCCTTGATCCAGCAAACCCGCGGATTGCCAGCCCTAAACCAGCCACTGCAATGGCCACGATAAAAGGATTTTTCTTCACAAATGTCAGCGCTGTATTGCCAAAATCACGAACTTTTTCTTCGACCATATCAACATCCTTCAAAATCAATTCTTTGAAATCTGTTAAATGCTCTAGCATTTCGCCCGGAGTTTTTGAGTCATTTGATTTAAATGCATTGATTGCAGAATTTTTTGCATCACGCGCTTGTTGTTTTCCGTTCATAGGTGTTTCTGTTGCCATTTTGTTGCTCCTTGTTGTTAGTGTTTATCATCATCACTTTTTAAGATTTTTTTTGCTGGATCGCTGACATATTTCTCGAAAAGTCTTGAAACTTTATGTGTGGCGTCTTCTTTCGATTGGCCATAGCGTTGTTGAACAAGTCCCGCGATTTGAGTCACATCTCCTTTGGTCTTTTCCCATTCGTCATCTGTAACTCTGCCCCAGGCTTTATTCAAATCACCTTTGATCTCGAGCCATTTTCCTTCAATTTTTTCTTTGTTCATTTTGGAACTCCTTTGTTGTTGTTGCTGTTAAATCTCGTTCTTAACTTAAAAAATTAGAAGAAGGAGCACTGTTGAGGGGGGACAGTACTCCTTCAGAGGGGCAAATTAATTATTCTCGCCTTTGAAATTGGTAAGCGTTATTTCAGTATGACTGACTAGCTCCGCATTCAAATTGTCGAAAATATCTGTATCCGCAGTTGCAAATACAAATGCGCCATTCGCAAAGATCAAAGCAACGGACGTAAGAATTGCTGTGGTTGATAAAAGAAGTACTTCCATACTTATTTTACTTAACTTTAGCACCCCTGACTCCTTTGTTTAAAATTGCTTGTGCGTTGCTAATCTCAATTAGCAAATATTGTTCCCAGATTGGAACAGCCTTAATTTGCTTCTCGCATTCATTTTGCAAAATTAACGTGGTAAAAATCCAGTTCGAGGGGAAATATTCCACAAAAATAACTTTGCGAGCTCAAATTGAATTAAACAAAATAAATTTATAATTTTCGAATCGGACATTTAAGCCCAACAAATCAGCTTTGACTCCATCTTGCACTGGCCAAAAAAGTGGTAAATTGCCTCTTAGTCTAGCCCAATTCAATTGCATTGATTATAAATGTTAAATTATCTACACGATTGGGGTTTTTTGACTCTTTAAGATTGTAGACAAATTCCCCTGCTGCTAATTTTAAACAACAACCAAGGCAGGGAGCAATTTATGTCAGAGCGAATCGGTAAACAGATCTTATTAGTAGAAGATGACTTGGATTTAGCAGAAATGGTGGTCGCCTTTTTTAAGCAAAAGAAGATTAAAATTATCCATTACTCCGAGCCCTTAAAAGCTTTAAAGGACTTCTTAAATAAGAAAGTGGACGTGGATGCCATTATTTCGGATTTAAATATGCCAGAACTTTCAGGACTTGAACTGATAAAAAAACTTCGCGAAGAGGGATCCCAAGTTCCCGTTATTTTAATTACAGTTTCTGACGGCGTCGATATTGCGGTTGAAGCCATCGAAGCCGGTGCTTACGATTTCGTGGTTAAACCTTTGCACTTCCCCCAGCTTTATATTTCGGCACAACGAGCGTTTCGAATGAATCAACTTAGCGACGAAAATAAAACTTTAAAAACTGCCATTGGCGTTACGCGCGGAATGAATCCAGAAGGAATCATTGGGTTTAGCGAAGTTTTTAAAAAGTTTTATGATCTTGCGCGCCGGGTGGCCAATAGCAATTCAACTATATTGATATCGGGCGAAAGCGGATCAGGGAAAGAAGTCTTTGCCAAGGCGATTCACGCATGGAGTCCTCGCAAAGATAAACCTTTCGTTGCCATCAACTGTTCGGCAATTCCCGATAATCTTTTGGAATCTGAATTGTTTGGACACTCAAAAGGCGCTTTTACCGGGGCTGTCGATAAAAAAATTGGTTTATTTGAAGAAGCCGAAGGCGGCACTTTGTTTCTGGATGAAATTGGCGATATGAACTTCCATCTGCAGGCCAAACTTTTGCGAGTCATCCAAGAAAGAAAAATCAAACGCGTGGGCGAAAATCAGAACCGCACGATCGATGTTCGTGTCATAACCGCGACCCACAAAGACTTAAAAACCGAGGTCAAAGAAAAACGATTCCGCGAGGATTTGTATTTTAGATTAAATGTTATTCCAATCCGGGTGCCCGCTCTTCGCGAACGCAAAGAAGACATCATTCCCTTAGCCAATTTCTTTTTAAGCAAATTCAATGCTTTAAATGGAACAGACATTAAGGGTTTTACACCTTCGGCGATTGAATTTCTTTTGAAAAAACCATGGAAAGGCAATGTCCGCGAATTAGAAAACACCATCGAACGCTCTGTGGTTTTGTGCACCACCAAGGAAATTGATGTCAGTTTGTTTTTGGCTTTTGACGAATCCAATAATTCTACCGAACCAGTCGGGGAAGAAAAAAATAATTCCTTTACACTTAAGTATGGAGAAAAATTTCTGCCCTTGGATGAAATTGAAAAGAAATACATTCACCATGTTTTTGAAAAAAATAATTACGCCCGCGAATCCACGGCCAAAGTCCTGGGGATTGATCGTAAAACCCTTTATAGAAAGCTTTTAGATATCGGCGTAAATATAAACTAAATCTTGTTGGTTTTTCTAAATGCAGCCCCTAGCCTTTAACTATGGCAAAGGACTGCCGTTCCTGTATTTACATGATTTTATTTTTTTTCTGCAGCACAGGATTTGCTGACAGCAATTCCATCTCGGAAATTGATCTTTGGAAATTTCCCGAAGCAAGTTTTACTCGTGACGAATCACAATCTTTAAAAATTCGGCAGGTCGTAGAAAAAATTCTTAAACAAATGACCTTAGAAGAAAAACTGAAATTAATGGGCGGGGCTGAAATGGAAACCTACGCCATTGAAAGACTCAAGATCCCTGAAATTAAAATGTCGGATGCAGGCCTGGGAATTGTCGATTACTCTCGAAAAACCACTGCATTCCCATCGGGCGTAATGATGGCCGCAACCTGGAACCCAGAACTTGTGGAACGCATGGCAAAAGGCTTGGCAACTGAAGCCCGCTTTTATGGGAAAAATCTTTTACTCGGTCCCTGCGTCAACATTCACCGCACAGCATTTGGTGGACGAAACTTCGAATCTTTCAGCGAAGACCCTTACTTGTCGGCAAAAATGACAGCTCATTTTGTCAGTCAATTTAAACAAGATCACTTGATGACAGCCACCAAACATTTCGCCTTGAACAATCAAGAAGCGCATCGCATGAAAATCAATGTTCATGTTTCTGAACAGGCCATGCACGAGATTTATTTGCCATCCTTCGCTGCAGCTGTAAATGCAGGCACTGATTCAATTATGTCTGCCTATAATCAAGTGAATGGACAGTTTGCCTCTGAAAATGAAACCCTGCTGAATAAAATTTTAAAATCTTCCTGGGGTTTTCAGGGTTTTGTAATTTCCGACTGGGGCGCAACCCAAAGCACCGTCGCCTCTGCAAATAATGGCTTAGATTTAGAAATGCCATGGGGCTACCACTTCGGAATTGATCGCTTGAAAGATGCCCTTATAAAAAAAGAAATTACAGAAAGAATAATAGACGACAAGGCCCGCAGACTTTTAACCGCAATGGTTTCTTTCAATCTTGTCGATATCCGCGAAAACAAAATACCATCACCTGTTATTTCCGAATCCGAGATGATTGCCAGCAACACTGAATTCAATCTGCAAGCTGCGCGCGAAGGGATTGTACTATTAAAAAATTCAGAAAATATTTTACCGCTCAATTTAAAAAAAATAAAACAAATCGCCGTAATTGGCCCGAATGGCCTTAGTACCCCCTATCATGGCGGCGGAAGTGCCTCGGTATTTGCCAGAAATAACATAAGTATTTTTCAAGGGCTGACCGACCGATTAAAACAGACAGGGATTGCCGTTAAATTTTCACAAGGAACTGATTTAGATTGGACCTCTAATTTTATTAAATCACCTGTCATTGAAAATTTATTATTTAGAAAACAACTTAATTTTTATGATCTAGGCAACAAAGATGAAAACAAAAACAGCATGAACGAATCCTTGGACCTAGCCAAAAATTCAGATTTGGTGATTTTAGCTTTGGGAAATAACCCCAAGACCGAATCTGAAAACTTAGACCGCGAAAGTATTTCCTTAGATGAAAAACAAAATTTCTTGTTGCAAGAAGTTTTGAAAATAAATTCCAATGTTGTGGTTGTTCTCAACGCGGGAAACCAAATTTTAATGCCCTGGGCGGATCATATAAAAGGAATCCTTTACGCTTGGTATGCTGGTGATCAAGGCGGCTATGCACTTGCCGATATTTTGATTGGCGACGTAAATCCCTCGGGGAAATCTCCGATTAGTTTTACAAGAAAACTTGAAGACACTTCTGACTATGAAAATTTCCCTGGCAATGAAACCGATGTTTTTTACAATGAAGGAATTTTTGTAGGCTATCGGCATTTAGATCAGCAAAAGATCACTGCGCGGTTCCCATTTGGTTTTGGCCTTTCTTATTCGGAATTTCACCTGAGTGATTTGCAAATATTCATCGAAAATAGCAGCAGCAAATCGCCTTCTGTCAAAGTGCAAATAAGTATAAAAAATATCTCTGCCCGCGATGGATTCGAAACTGTGCAAGTCTATGTCAGCGAAAAAAAACCCCTAGCTGTGCGCCCCCCACAGGAATTGAAGGCCTTTAAAAAGATCTTTCTAAAGGCTGCTGAAACTCAATCCCTTACTCTGGATTTAGATGCCAAAGCCTTCGCATATTTCGATGAAGCAATTCATGGCTGGAAAATTCAGCCCGACAAATATGAGCTAAGAATCGGAACCTCAAGCCAGGATATTAAACTTCGAGGGGAAGTTGAGCTGAAATCCCTATCGAGCCTCTAGACTGCCAATATAACTCTTACATTTACTTACAGAATTTTAGAAAAAATTTCTTTTTTTAAAACTTGGTGATAGATTCCCTCTCACAAAGGAAATTCATGAAAAATTTGGGGATATTACGAAATTTTATAGTTTTGGGAATTCTGACAATGGCTCAACTGTCCATCGGCGACGAAGCTCTATCCATTCAGAGCTTTAGTCCCGATTTAGGCGCACGAGATATCTATAAATCCGGGAAAGTTTCTGCAGGATTTTACCTTAATCATCCAGAGTATTTAGTCCAAGAATACCGCAAATATGTCGCCGAGAATAAAGGCGGTTCTTACCGAATTACTAACGAACAAATGTTTGCTAACTACGAGGCCATTTTAAATGGAAAGCCTACTTTAAGAATAATTTTAGATAAGCCCCAACAAAAAGTGACGGTTCTTGAACAACGCTTTGTTACTGTTACTGACGAAACTGGAACCCACTTATCTCGCGTTCAAAAGATTGTTGGAAATTTTACGGAAAGAATTGGTTCTGGAAAAAATCAAAAATTACTGCCCACTGCGGATGGAAGTTTTAAAGCTTCGTCTGGCAGCAATGGTTTAAAAATTACCAAAGATGGGCGAAAAATCATTGGTTATACCGTTCCCGGTGTTCACAAAGTTTATTCGGTCGAAAGAATTCATGATTCAAAAGCCTTTGGAGTTCCACTGAATTATTTCATTCGCTTTAACAATGAAGAAGGACAAGGTTTTCATATCAATCCACACCCCGACCAGGCTGTTGGAAAACCAGCCTCGGGGGGCTGCGTTCGATTGTCTCCAGAAAACGCTGCAGAACTGTATCGCTTAGTTCGTCAGTATGGTCTTGAAAACGACAGATTAAAAAAGAAACCCACCGATCATGAATCCGAATACATCAACTTTGTGGAAGTTCAGGTTCTGGAAAATCCAGATCTTCTCGCGTGCACAACGGATATTCAGAACAAAGAATTTCGCATTCAATTTTCTGCAGACCATGCTCAACTGATGCTAAGCCAAGCCACACAAGGTTCCAATCAATTCACTTTGATAGGGAAAACTGCACAGGTAACAAACCGTTTTGGATCCACAAAAGGACGAGAGTTTTTTGCTGAAATCCGTTCGGCCAATGATCCTGATTGGTCTTTACCGGAAAATTTCAATAAGTGCTTCCAAGCTTATTCTTTGAAAAAATTAAGTTTCAAAGATCTTACCCCAACTTCAGAAAAGATGGGCCAAACCTTACAAGGAACTATTACTTTTGCTACTGGATATTACAAAAATCCGTTGTTAAGAAACTGTGGTTCAAAACCAACGGCTATTGAAACAATCATTAAAATGGAATGCAAAAAAATAGATGCCGACTTCCCACCGCAGAATCGATCACCGCTGGCATTAAAATAACCAATAAGTCTCTGCAAGAAGTAAATAACCTTCGCGAAAATCCCATTTTGCTTCGCGAATATTCACAGTCGATGCCGATAGTTCGAATGCCCATTTGCTCCATAGGGCTTGATAAGCTAAGTATCCTCCGACGGATTTCAACTCGATATTGTAACTGGGCCCAAATAAAACACGATCCCAATTCGTGCGCAAATACTCATAGCCAGTTTGCAAGGTGCTGGAACCTGCCGACTTAATCGCGACAGTCTGCTGTTCGGTGCTGGAAATATTTGCAACAGCAAAAGATAAGAAAGTATGAGTCGTCATATAATCCGAAGTTTTTGAATCCCAATAAAAAGATACGTTCAGCGACGTCGCCGATTCATTGTGAGTGCGCTTTCCAGAAAGGCCCAGTGAAATGGCATCACTTTCATTTTCAAAAACTTTATATTTTATATTTCCATTAGGAGTATCTAAGAAAAATCCACCGATATTTGTGCCTAAGACAAAATCATTGGTAATTCCGATGGAAGTTGCACCGGCAATATGAAAAAACAAATCACCCGGCTTTAAAGTCTCTGCCGTTTCTCCAATGGTGATTCCTTGAAAAAATAAGGCGCGATGGCGCAGCTCAACTTCTTCATTTTTTTTTAAATATTTAAAAATCTGATTACTTCCTCTGATATTATCAAAATCCAAAAGATGATCCGACGAATACAAATAATCGCCTGGCGCGATTAAACTCCAAAGGGACTTACCTTGAAAGCAATACGTATTGCTGCGATCTGGTTCCTTTTTAACAATTCCAGAAATTCTTCTGGAATTGTATTTTGAAATCACGACAAGATTGGTTCGACTAAATTTTAAAGTAATATCATTCTTAAAATACTGAACAAGAAAACACTGATCCGACAAAATTTCTGCAACACGCCCAATAGGCAGGTTGCCAGCAAAAGTGTTTACAGCAGCAAAAACAATAAATAGGGACAGAATGGTTTTTAGCACTTGAAAATCTTATCAGATATTCCGCATCTGAAAAGAGGTTTTCAATTTTGACTTAGATTTTGGTAAAACAACGAACTATGCGATTCGCTTGATTTGCTCGAGTTTACTTTTCAAACCCTGAACTTCGCTTTTCAATTGAGCATTTTCTGATGCCACGATTTGAAAACGACGTCGAAGGGCGGAAAATTCTTGTTCATCGACCTTATTGCCGTGACCAGATTTTTCAGCTGGGGCATTGGATTTTTCAGGAGTCAGTTCTTCTTTCAATGCCTGCACTTCGAAAACACCAGTGTCGGCATCAATTTTTTCTTCGATATTATCTTCAATTAAAAGGGCCGCATCATACTTTTCAATTTGCAAAGATTTTTCCGTTAGCATTTTTCTGACTTCAGAAATCAGCTTCATTGCAGCCGTATTGGTTTCTGCGGTCGAGGGCTTCATTTCTTCCATAATTGACTGATACTTACGTTTGTCAGAAGGGGACAGCATTGCAAATATTTTATCTCGTCGAGATTGCTCGAAACCAAGCAACAAAATACAAACTGTCATTGGTTGCGACACCGCAAAAACTTCCGCCAATGCTTCTTGAGGCCAAGAAAAAATTTTCTCAATGGAAAGAGATTTTTCTCGTAAAGTTTTTTCCCATGCCTTATTTTCTTGCCCAATTAAATTAAGAAAATTTTCTTGCTTTGATTTCCCAGATCCCTCGATCAATGCCAAGAGCTGTAAAAATCCACCTTTTTTTTGATATCTTGTAAGCTGTGCCATATTCTAAAAATCGGCGGAACGCTTGTTTTCTTTAGCAGAATTTTTGTTTTTCTCGATTTGGGACAACAAGATATTATGTTTCCACGAAATATTTAATTTAATGCTGGGCAAGAATACTTAAACTGAATGGTCGTATTCACTGGAATCTTTGGATTAAACACCAACTGACTTCCAACAATCGAGGAAGTTATGCCAGCGGGAAGCCCCTGGATGGCTGCTTGTCCAGGTGTCGTCACTAAAGTTGCGGTCGCACAAGCAAGAGTGATTCGATCCAGCAACTGAGTCGTAACATTATCAAAAATTTGGGCCAGCTGACCTGTATAGTCGTTTTTACAAATGTCACCTCGAATACCGTGCGACAAGCTGGTCAAACTTAAATACTCAGTCCCATAACTGGAAGAAAAAATTCCCGGGAAATAATTGTCCTCAGCTGTTTTGCAATAGGGCTGTTCCACCACGATACTGTGAAAACTCCAAACTGCATTCGGATATTTAGATCTCATAGTGTTTACAAAATTATTAGCAGTGTCTTCAAGCGCCAAGCCACCCTCGTCGCTGCGAATATTTTCATTTGCGACAACAACAAAAGCTTTGTCTGAATCGGTTCGAAAAAAACTATGATCATTGGTATTCACAAGATTATTCAAAGTATAGATCCCTCGTTCGTCTCCGGAAGGACAGTTGTCGTAGTAACCCTGATTGTAAG